>CACXEX010000015.1 GCA_902766775.1 uncultured Ruminococcus sp.
AAATCCAGGCACTATACTTTCACTTGTGCTTTTTGTACTAACCACAATTACTAATTTAGGATTAATAAACAATGGATAATAATTTATACTATATGAAAAAGGCAATTGAACAGGCTGAAATTGCCGCTGCGGAAAACGAAGTTCCTGTTGGTGCGGTAATCGTCAGAAATGGTGAAATTGTTGCCACAGGACGAAATAGGCGTGAACAAGAGAAAAACGCTCTTCTTCATGCCGAAACCGATGCAATTTACAACGCCTGTCAAAAACTCGGTGGTTGGAGATTGTGGAACTGTGAAATTTATGTAACGCTTGAGCCTTGCCCTATGTGTGCAGGTGCAATCATCAATGCACATATTCCAAAGGTATATTTTGGTGCATACGACTTAAAAAACGGAGCTTGCGGTACAATTACTAACCTGTTTCAGATGCCGTTTAACTTCAAGCCTGAATCAGTCGGCGGTATTATGCGGGAGGAATGTTCAAAACTCCTTACCGACTTTTTCAAAAACTTACGAAATAAAAAATCATAGCAAAAAATCCCGCCTCAAAAGCGGGATTTTTCTTTGCTGTTATTTCTTTGCTGTTATAAATCAAAGTAACACTCTGCACTTAGATTATATTATTTTTCATCTCTTAAAATCTTACTTGCCGCAAGCATTACGCCAAGTTTACCGCTGTGGAAGTTAAGACTTCCCTGCATCCATACTGCATACGGTTCACGCAACGGCGCATCTGCGGAAAGTTCAATAGATGAGCCGAGAGTAAATGCACCTGCAGCCATAACAACCTGACTTTCGTAGCCCGGCATATCTGACGGAATCGGAGAAACAAAGCTGTCAACAGCAGAACCGCTCTGAACTCCCTCACAAAAACGACAAACCTTTTCCGCATTACCGAGCATAATAAGCTGAATGATATCTCCCCTTGCATCGTTGTACTTTGGGCTTGTTTCATAACCGAGAATTTCAAAAAGTGCTGATGCAAATACTGCAGTCTTAAGTGCTTCGCCTGTAACATGGGGAGCGTGGTATGCACCCATAAAGAGTTCTCTGTTTGCGTTAAGAGTAGCACCGATTTCTTTGCCTGTACCCGGAGTAGTGAGTCTGTAAGCACACATCTCAACAAGTTCTTTCTTGCCTGCAATATATCCACCAGTAGGAGCAATACCGCCACCTGGGTTCTTAATAAGAGAACCTGCCATCATATCAACACCGACCGACAAAGGTTCAACCTTATCAATGAATTCACCGTAACAGTTATCGAGCATAATAATGCTTTCTGGCGAATTGGCTTTTGAAATTTCACAAAGCTTTTTGATTTCTCGCCATGTGAGAGTAGGTCTTGTGCTGTAACCTCTTGAACGCTGTATGTAAACCATTTTAGGTTTTTTCTCTGCAATATCACTTGCGATTTTATCATAATCAAGCGTTCCGTCGGGATTAAGTTCAGTCATTTCAAAATTGATTGAAAAATTCTTGAGTGAGCCCGGATAATCGCCCTCAATTCCTATGGCAGAGCGGATTGTATCATATGGCATTCCTGTCACGGAAAGCATTGTATCTCCAGGCCTTAGAACACCGAAAAGTGCAACAGTAAGGGCATGAGTACCGCTTACAAAATTATGACGAACAAGTGCGTCTTCTGCATCAAATGCATAGGCATAAACCTTATCAAGAGCCTCTCTGCCTGCATCATCGTATCCGTAACCCGTAGAACCCCAAAGGTGGCTTTCACGAACATCTGCAAGTTGGAAAGCCTTAATCATCTTCTGCTGATTGTATTCCTGAATATCGTCAATCTCTGCAAGCTTGTCCTTGCAAAGCTCCATTGCCTTTTCAGATGCTTTTATAACTCTTTCATCTATATCAAAAAAACTCAAATATATCACCTTTCAAAATAATATTCCCGCCACATTCCGCACTCTTCAAAACCGAGATTACTGTAAAATGACTGATTTGCATTCTTGGCTCTGTGCAGATACACAGTCTTGTTCTCGGCAATCAATCTGTTGGATATGTATTTTACAACACCAGAACCGTAGCCGTGTTTTCTGTAATCAGGATGACACGATACCGCTCCAAGAACGGCACCGTTACTGCTTTCGGCAACAGTCATAGCCATTGCAACAAGTCTTGTGCCGTCATAGATTCCGTACATTCTCGTTGCATTGTGACGAAGTTTATGATTTACATCAACATAAAAATCATCAAACGGCGGCGGAACAAAGTTTTCATCAGCACAGCTTACAATAAGATTATAAACTTCTTTAATATTGGGAACATCAAAATTTATGCTTGTATCAACAATTTCAAACGGTTCTGATTTTTTCAGAATAACACCTGAAACAGATTTACTGCCGTATAAATCAAGTTTAAAATCTCCGCTGCAAATGGCACTTGATGCACCTGCAACACGCATAAATGACGAAACCTCTTCAAGATTTGTTTTATCAGTAAGAAACAAAATGAAGTTTGTTCCGCAACGGGAAATTGCACCTGTACATTCATCTGTTTTATCGTCAATTATCATCCAGTAGTCAACGAAAGCAAGCGAAGAATCGTAACTGTTGTACTGAGAAATTATTCTGCAGGCAAAGGGGTCTTCTGCCGACAGATTCATAATTACATCTAAATATTTTTCATTGGCGGCTACTATCATTCAACCGTCTTTCCTTTCGTTAAATTTCCGCCCGCAATGTAATCGGACAATACCTTGGCAAGGTTAAAAACGCTTTCGCAATCATCAAGATTTGCCGCAGTAGAAGGAGCATGGATATACCTCGACGGAAGTGACACCGCAAGAGTTCTTACTCCGCCTCTGCTCTGATGAATTGCACCTGAATCATTACCGCCTGCAACCGCTCTCTTGTACTGAACATTTATGTTATTCTTCTCGGCAAGTTCAAAAGCGGCGTTTATCATTTCTTTATCATACACGGTTGCTCTGTCCATTACGGTAACTGTTGCACCTTTTGACAGGTTGCACACCTGATGAGAAGCGTCAACTTCTGCCACATCAGCGGCAGTTGTGCTTTCAATAATAAGTGCAAAAGCGGGATTGACCGTAAATGCCGCAGGTCTTGCGCCACGCAGTCCCACTTCTTCCTGAACTACGAATGTAAAGTACATATCGTATTCAGGTTCAGATTTAATAAGATTTATAAGAACATAGCATCCAAAACGGTCGTCAAGAGCCTTTGTTACAACAGTTTTGCCGTTAATTTTAAAGTCGCCGTCAAAATTAATACTGTCACCGTAGTTTACATATTTTAGGGCATCTTCCCTGCTGTTTGCACCGATATCAATGTACATATCACTCATTTTCGGAATAGCAGTTTTTTCATCTCCGCTTGTAAGATGAATCGGTTTTACGCCGATAACACCGCTAAGTCTGTCATTGCCTACACATACACGCTTACCTGGGAGAACCCTTCTGTCAATTCCGCCAACTTCGTCAAATTTAAGGTAGCCGTCGGATGTTATATCTGTTACCATAAGACCTACTTCGTCCATATGAGCAGATACCATAAGTTTGCTTTTGGCAGACTTTTTTCCTTTTTTAAACACAATAAGGTTGCCGAGGTTATCTGTTTTAATATCATCGGCATAGTCTTTTATTTCGTTAATTATTAGATTACGAACATTTCCCTCATCACCCGAAATACCGTTGCAAAGGCAAAGCTGTTCAAGCAATTTTATGTCAATCATTGAAAGCACCTCCACATTTAATGTATTCGGCAATAAGTTTTGCCGTATTGTCAACATCAGCAACAGAAATGACTTCATTCTGTGTGTGCATATATCGCTGTGGAATTGATACAACAGCAGTCTTTACACCTTTGCCGCTAATTGTAATATGGTCGGCATTTGTGCCTGTTCTGCCGGCAATCGGCTCAAGCTGATACGGTATATTTTTATCCTCTGCAATGCTTTCAAGAGATTTGCTCATTTCTTTGTTGAGAATTGAAGAAATGCAAATCATCGGACCTTTGTCAAGTTCAACAGAAGAATAAAATCCCGAAATATCGGGCTGAGATGCAAAACTTACGTCAACAACAATTGATTCATCGGCTTCAACGGTAAAAGCACCTGTTTTAGCGCCTGTGCCGAATGTTTCTTCCTGAGAGCTTAAAAGGATAACTACTTTATAATCTGTTTCATTGTCTTTTAATAACTCCGCACACTTAACAAGTGACGCAACACCGCATCTGTTATCAAGGCACGGTGCAACAATTCTTCCGTTTAAAAGGCTTGCAGGTTTTGATGCGAATGTCAACATATCGCCAAATGAAATAACTTTACTGACTTCATCATACGGCAGACCGAAATCAACCCAGATTTTATCGGTTGGCATAGCCTTGTCCTCTTTTCCGTCAGAAAGATGAGGCGGCATACAGCATACAACACCTGTTAAATCGGGATTATTCTGCAGACAAAGCACAGTATCGGCAAGAGTTCTTGCATCAATCCCTCCGCACGGAGAAACTTTTACAAATCCGTTTTCGTTTATTTCAGTAACCATAAAACCTATGCGGTCAATATGAGCGTCCAGCAATATGATTTTATCAGAATTTTTGTTACCGCAAACAGCCATAAGACTGCCGTTTGAAATCTTTATGTCATCGGTATAGTCCGATAAAAACTTTTCGGCAACAGCCAAGGCGGGCTCTTCTCTGCCTGACACACCCATTGCAGAACAAAGTTGAAAAATAAGTTCTTTAGTATTCATTGTATATATTACTTCAAAGCATTGACAATTGACTTGAAGTGATTACCTCTTTCTTCAAAATTCTTGTAAAGTCCAAAACTTGCGCTTGCAGGTGAAAGTGAAACGATGTCGCCCTTTGTTGAGTGTTCACGGGCAACAGCTACTGCCTCTTCCATATTTGTGACATTGATAATCTCAATTTCATCTGCATTGTAGTTTGAGGCCTCTTTAACAGCCTTTTCAATCTTTGGAGCAGTATCACCGAGAAGAATAAGCAGTTTTACCTTATCGTTGATTACAGGACCAAGTGGCTCATACGGAATATGCTTGTCATAGCCACCTGCAATAATGCAGATTTTCTGCTTGTAAAGTGAAAGTGTACCGAGTGCGGTTCTTGTAGGACTTGACGCAATTGAATCGTTGTAATACTTAACACCGTCAACCTCTCTTACAAACTCTGCACGGTGAGCAACACCGCCAAAAGTTTTTGCAACA
>CACXEX010000016.1 GCA_902766775.1 uncultured Ruminococcus sp.
ATCCTTCGTTATTTCATTTTGTTATTTACAATTCTAACACAAAAAGACAGCATGAGCAATACCCCACGCTGTCTTTGTCCATAAATTTTTGTGCAGTTTTGTTATAAATAAAACATATGCATATTTCAAAAGTAATTGTAATTTTGTAGGGGCTCCCCATTGAGCTCCCATACCTATTACAACATAAACCTTGACTACCTGACCTGTCGCACAGACGATCCCAAAATAAAATAACAGCCGCTTTAAAATTTGCACTTCAAAACGGCTGTTTTTCTGTTATAAAAAAATAGGCTGATGTTGTTTTCCCTGCAAGGCAAGGGTTACGCAATCTTCAAGTTTGTCAAAATCAGCCACAAGTGAATTTGGTTTCTTAACGCAATCGTCCTGTTTTAAAGGTACGAAGTAAATATTTTTTGTGTTGAGAAGTCTGCCGATATTCTGCGCCGATGCGCCGAGTGCATCATTTGTTGCAACGCACAACAGCACAGGTCTTAAAATTCTCAGATGCGATTTTGCCGCCATTGTTACCGCCGTGTCGGTAATTCCAAGCGACAGCTTTGCAAGCGTGTTGCCCGTACACGGTGCAATCACAAGCAAGTCGCACATCTTTTTAGGTCCTATCGGTTCTGTCTGCACAACCGAGTGCAAAACAGATTTGCCCGTTATTTCTTCTGCCCTCTTTACCATTTCCTCCGCTTTTCCGAAACGAGTTGATGTTGAAAAGGCATTTTGCGACATTATCGGAATAACATCATAGCCTGAGTCAACAAGCCTCTGCATTTGCGTAAAAGCCTTTGAAAAGGTGCAAAAGGAACCGCACATTGCAAATCCTATGGTTGCTTTTGTCACCTGTAAACCTCCTTGATGATGTCAAATACAGTAGTTTTTATAATTTCTCCTGCCGTTTTCGGAGCGCATTTTCCGGGGAGCGACAATGCCCTTACAGCATAAATCCCGAGTTTTTCGGCGGCGTCAAAATCAATTCCTCCCGGCAGGGACGCAAGATCTATAATAAGGGTGTTTGTGTCGGTATTCATAAGAAGTTCCCTGTCAAAAATCAACTTCGGAATTGTGTTGAAAACAATGTCAAACCGCTTTACGGTTTTGAGATTTTCCGTATTTAGTGCATTGTAGCAGAGTGCTTTCACATATGCAAGGTCTGACGGCTTTCTGGCACTCACGGTAACATTTGCTCCGAGTGATACAAGCTTGTGAGCAAGAATTTTTCCGATTCTGCCGAACCCTACAACAAGGCACTTACTGCCCGAAATCGTACCCTCATATTCTCTCATTGCACATTCAATTGCACCCTCTGCGGTCGGCAATGCGTTGAGAATTGCAAAATCATCTCTTGCTCCGTAATCAAAAATTTCACCGTTTGAAAGTTTCGGATATGACTTTAAAAATCTGCTTTTCATCGTAGTGAAAACAGGCTTTTTAAGAATAATTTCAATATCGTCATCGTCAAGTAAAATGCTCTCGTTTGAAAACGGAGTGTTAAGACTGCCGTCCGCCCTTATTGACGGCAACGGAAAAATCAACGCATCACTTTCCGAGATTGCTCTTTTGACATTGCAAAGGCTCAACGCACCGTGACTTTCAAGTTTGTCAAATCCGCCGAGCAGAACATCGTAACAGCTGTCCGAGATTGATTTTGCAAGAAAAAGCTGTCGCTTGTCACCGCCGATTATGCCAAATGTTCTTATGTCGCTCTTTTTCATACACAACACCCGTAAATCAAGTTATTCTCTACACCTTCATATTATGCCGAGTGTCATTGTGTGTGAAACCGTGAAAAGAAAAAGGACAGCAAAAGCTGTCCAAATCCGGCTATTCGGAAAGGTTGTCAAAGGTTTCAAGAATTTCAAGCGAATCAGCGGAATCAAGATAAACATAATTGAAGTCACGCACAATATTCCAACCCTTGACATAAAACGGTGCAAGGCTTGAATAACTCTTTTGCATAACCTCATAAGCAAAAGTTATTCCAAGGTTATCTGCAATCAGCTTTGACATAAGCGTAAAATGGTTTATGCAGGTTACCCTTGCAAAATGCCCCGTTGTTCTGTTATGTTCCGACAAAACCTGTTCAAGTATATTTCGTGTTCCCGAACCCTTTTCACGCAGAAAAAGGTGTTCGGCAAAAATATCATCAGGCAAAATCGTTTTGTTTGCAAATCTGTGATTTTTACTGCATACCCCGACAAAATTTTCCGAACGATAAACTCTGCTCAAAAATTCATTGCTGTCAAAAAATCCTTCAATCAACGCAAAGTCAAGCTCGCCCCTTTTCAGCTTATCAAGCAAATACCTTGTGTTGTCAATCTCAATTTCAACATTGTAATCGGGCAACTGCAAAAACCTTTCAACCTGTTTCGGGATAACATATTCTCCGATTGTCTTTGTTGCCCCAAAGCGCACAAGCCGTTTTTCACCCGACTTAATCTTTTCAAACAACTTTTCTTCCTGATACATAACCGACTCACAATATCTTTTCAGCAATTCTCCCTCTCTCGTCAATTTCAGGCTGTGTCGGTCATAATCAAACAGTTTGCAACCGTACTGATTCTCAAGAAAATGTATGTGCTGAGTTACGGCAGGCTGCGTCATATTAAGCACCTGTGCCGTCTTTCTGTAATTCATAAAATCACAAAGCGTCAGAAATGTTTTCACCCTGTAATCAATCATATTGCACCTCTCTGATAAGTTTTATTTATCATCTCATTTTAAACAATAATTAGATTTTATCATACTTTCGTGTTATACTCAACAGGCAAAATAAAATCGGGAAGGGTAAAACAATGAAATTTATCAAAACAAACCTTGGAGGAATCCTTGTCTGTGCCGTAATTGCGGCATTTGCGGAACTTTTCAGCACTATTCAAATCGGCTCATTTTCATTTTCGCTGATAGGCGCACCTGTTGCGGCAATTATAACGGGAATGATAATCACGCTTTTTGCACCGAAATTTTCTGCGAACAAATATTTTTCAGGCGGAATAAAATTCACCTCAAAAAAGATTCTGCAATGGGCTGTAATCATACTCGGCTTTTCGCTTAATCTCGGCACAATTGCAAGTGTAGGCAGTAAGAGTCTGCCCGTAATTGTAAGCACAATTTCAACATCTCTCATAACAGCATTTATAGTTATGAAGATTGCAAAAATCAAACCAAAAACAGCTTGTCTTATCGGGGTAGGTTCGTCAATCTGCGGCGGTTCTGCGATTGCGGCAACCGCTCCCGTAATTGATGCCGATGACGAAGAAATTGCACAATCAATCTCGGTAATCTTTCTGTTCAATATTCTTGCGGCACTCATTTTTCCGACATTCGGTCACGCTGTCGGCTTTGGTACGGAAGGCTTTGCGGTG
>CACXEX010000017.1 GCA_902766775.1 uncultured Ruminococcus sp.
GCAATAGCCGGATATATAAAGAGTAAAAGAAACGATGCCGAGTTTTTGTTCATCGGCAACCGTGGCGGAATGGAGCAAAGACTTGTTCCGCAAGCCGGTTTTGAAATTAAGTCAATCACAATCAGTGGATTTAAGAGGAGCTTTTCTCCTAAGAGTATGCTTGAAAATGTTAAGACAGTTTCAAGAACATTCACTTCTTCGAGAGAGGCTAAGAAAATCATCGCTGAGTTCAAGCCTGATATCTGTATCGGAACAGGCGGATATGTTTCAGGTCCTGTTATCAGAACAGCCGCAAAAATGGGTATTCCGTGCATTATTCACGAGCAGAATGCATATCCGGGCATTACAAACAAAATGCTTGCAAAGAGCGTTAAAAAGGTAATGCTTGCCGTTCCCGATGCAAAGAAATATTTTGATAAAAATGCGGAATTTGTTGTTACGGGTAACCCCGTAAGACAGGAAATTCTGACATCTGACAAGGAAGAGTCAAGAAAAGAACTCGGACTTGATGCCCGTCCCGTTGTGCTTTCGTTTGGCGGAAGTCTTGGTGCAAGAAAAATCAACGAAGCCGTTGCAGACCTTGTTGCAAGAAGCGGAATTGACGGAAGATATCAGCACATTCACGCATATGGCAGTTACGGTGACTGGTTCCCACAGCTTGTTGAGGAAAAAGGCACTAACATTGCCGATTGTTCAAACCTTGATATAAGACCTTATATTGATAATATGCCCACCTGTATGGCTGCGGCTGACCTTGTTATCTGTCGTGCAGGTGCAATTACCCTCAGCGAAATTCAGGCTATGGGCAAACCGGCAATTCTTATTCCGTCACCGAATGTTGCCGAAAATCACCAGTATCACAACGCAATGGCTCTTGTGAATGCAGGTGCGGCTGACATCATTGAGGAGAAAGACCTCACAGGTGCGGCTCTTATGCGCAAAGCCGACAAAATGCTTCTCAATCCCGAAAAGCTTGAGAAATACAGCGAAAATTCACGCAAAATGGCAATTACCGACGCCAACGAAAGAATTTATTCGGTAGTCAAAAAAGTTCTCGGACTTGTGTGACAGTAACATTAATAACGCTTTCTCATAGAATGTAAGGGTATTCTTTTTGAGAGGGTGTTATTGTGTCAAAACTGCTTGTTACAGGACGCAAAAAGCTTGACGGAGAGGTTGAGGTTCAGGGTGCAAAAAACAGCGCTTTGCCGATTATTGCCGCCTCAATTCTTACAAAGGGTGAAAATGTAATCCACAATTGTCCGACACTTTCCGATGTTGACGCATCTGTCAATATTCTTCGGTATCTCGGCTGTGCCGTCACACGCTATGACAAAACACTTCTCATAAAATGTGACGATATCAACCGTTTTGACGTTCCCGATGAATTGATGCGTAAAACAAGGAGTTCAATTGTTTTTCTCGGTGCAATTCTTGCAAGAACGGGAAGGGCAAGGCTTTCGTTCCCCGGCGGATGTGAAATCGGTTCAAGACCGATTGATTTGCATCTTAATTCACTTCGGGAAATGGGTGCCGATATTCGTGAAAAGCACGGCTATCTTGAATGTTGTGTTCCGAACGGACTTTGCGGAACAAAGATAACGCTTTCGTTCCCGAGTGTGGGAGCAACCGAAGATATTATGATTGCCGCCTGTCTTGCAAAGGGCACAACAACAATCATAAATGCCGCCCGTGAACCTGAAATCTGCGACCTTGCGGATTATCTCAATTCCTGTGGTGCTGATATTTCGGGAGCAGGCGAGGGTGTTGTCGTCATCGAGGGTGTAAGCTCTCTTAACGGCTCTGTCCACACGATTATTCCCGACAGAATTGTTGCCGCAACGCTGATGTCCTGCGCCGCTGTAACGGGTTCAAAAATCATACTTAACGGAATAATTTCGTCCCACCTTGCGGCGCTTATTCCCGCCTTTAAAAACGCAGGGTGCAAGATAAGAATTTCGGACGGCAATCTTGAGATAACCGCTCCCGAAAGACTTAAATCAATGAAAACAATAAGAACAATGCCGTTCCCCGGCTTTCCCACGGACGCACAAGCACCCTTGCTTGCAACAGCGTGTGTTGCGGACGGAACAACGGTTTTTGTTGAAAATATATTTGAAAACAGATACAGACACATCCCCGAGCTTGTCAGGATGGGTGCAGCCGTAAAGACAGAGGGCAAAGTTGCCGTTGCGGAGGGTGTGAAGATGCTCTACGGTGCATCGGTTGAAGCGCCTGATTTGCGTGGAGGTGCGGCACTTGTTGTCGCGGGACTTTGTGCAGAAGGTAAAACCGAAATCGGCGGTGTGGAGTATATCGAAAGAGGTTACGAGTGTATTGAACTCACTCTTTCATCAATCGGGGCAGACATAAAGAAAATTTAGGGTAATCAGATTTTAACTGTCGCAGGGCGGATTTCCGCCCTCGGCAGATAATATAGAAGGGAGGATTTGCTTTGAACGACAGTAAAGACAGAAGACCGCTTACTTCAAAAGAGAGAAAAAGTCTTGACAAACAGCGTAAAAATGCCGCAAAGCAGGCAGAAAAGTACCACAAGGAAAAAGCAAAGCAGGATAAGAGAGCTAAAAAATCCCCCAATCCGAAAAAGGAACAGCAAAAAAAAGCTCCCAAAAGTAAAATTCAGGAGGCTTTTCTCAAGCAAAAAGAAGAACAGGAATCACAAAGACCTGCTGAGAATATGAGCCGTGAGGAAAAATTCAGAAGAAAAGGCAAGGCTAAAATTAAGAACCTTAAGCCAAAGGATTATGAAGACGGCTACTATGTTGACGAATTTGGAGAAAAGCAAAAACAAGAAAAGCGTGCAAAGGAAATCCGTGCTCAGGAACAGGAAGTAATCCGCAGAAGGAAAAAATCTCTGACAAGCACCCAGATAAAGCACAGAAGAATAGCACTTTATAGTTCGATTTTTGCTGCCGTTCTCATTGTCGGCGTTATATTAAGCCTCACAGTCCTTTTTAAAACCGAAAAAATTGAGGTTGTGGGGGACAAGTATTACGACGAAAAACAGATAATTGCATTCAGCGGTGTTGATTATCAAGAAAACATCTTTATCGGTGCAATGTACAATACCTCGGACAAGATTGTTCAGAACCTTTCTTATATCGAAAGTGCAAGTGTAAGCTTTAATATTCCGGACACAATAACAATAACTGTTGTTGACGCAACACCGTCATATGTTATTCCGAACGGCAAAGGCTATTTGCTTGTAAGCTCAAAGGGCAGAATTCTTGAGGAAATATCGGAAAATAAGGACAAGCTCCCCGAACTCACATGCGGTGATATCAAGACCAAAGAGGTCGGAAAATATGTATCGTTCAGCGATGCAAATGTTCCCGATATTCTCGAAGATGTTTCGCAGAGCCTTATCGACAACAAGGTCAAGAATATAACAGGCTTTGATGTTACCGACACGGCAAACATAAAGCTTGTTTATGACGGAAGAATTGACATTAACATCGGACTTCCCGATGATATCGACTATAAAATCAGAACGGCAATGACAATTATTAACGAAAAGCTTGATCCGAACAACACAGGACTTATTGCCGGTACGCTTGATGTTTCGGCTTGCAGTACATCAAAAATTTCTCACTACAAACCTGCCGCAACTCAGCCCACAGCCGCAACACAGGCAACCACTCAGGCGGCAACACAGGCGGCTGATTCATCAACCGATACAGGTGACAACTA
>CACXEX010000018.1 GCA_902766775.1 uncultured Ruminococcus sp.
AAAATCGGGCGAGAAGGTGAGCGTTAAGAAAACAGTCCTGTGGACTGTTTTTAGTGAACTGGGATTGAGCGAGTGTTGTTTAAGAACCAACCGCAGTAAGCGCGGTAGTTACTTTCCTTTCTTACAAAGTAAGTTTGGGGAGCCAAAGCAGAGTAGTCAAACGGCTACTCTGTTTTCTTTTGCAATTTATATTTACTGCAAAATCGGGCGAGAAGGTGAGCGTTAAGAAAACAGTCCTGTGGACTGTTTTTAGCGAACTGGGATTGAACGAGGGCTGTTTAAGAACCAACCGTAGTAGGCGGGGCAGTTACTTTCCTTTCTTACAAAGTAAGTTGGGGGAGCCAGAAAAAATGACAGGTAAAACCTGTCGTTTTTTTAGTGAAATAAATCCTGACGGATTTGTGATATACGCTTTGCGTGTGAAATATTCCTTCGGAATGTGAAATACCTGACGGCGTTAGTTGATTTATTTCATTTCACTTTCTGCGAAAACAGAAAATTTCACAATACTTTATGTTTTATTTCACTGTTTGTGTAGCAAACAATCTCACTAAATTAATGGCTCAATGTCATTAGTTGTGATAACCCGAAAAAATAGAATAAAGTGTAATTAAATAAAGTGTAATTACAAGCGACAGAGTATTAAACTGTCGCTTGTTTTGACATCGTAGGAGAAAATATTTAAAAATGTTTGAACATCTTTTAATACTCTAAAAATGGTCTTAATATTTATTTTATCAACGAAATCACCTTTTAACAACTAAAGACAATATGAGTTAATTGTGTTAAAGTTTTATAACTTGCCGAATATTGTTAATCTCATTCTGAATGATAAAGATATTGCCCTGTATAAGTCTCAGTTTCAATTCATTCTCAAATATCAACAATGCTGCCATTATGGTTTTAGTCATTTCAATAAGTATCGTATATTATTTTCTCTGGATATAACTGATATCATATTAATGTTATTTCAATTCCTTAATTCCTATACCTTTTAAATACTGATAAATCCCGTCATAATATTCCGGCTTTGCGGTTATATCGGCTTTATCGCCTGTTGGAATAAAGATAACAAACCCCTGTCTCGCTCTTGTAAGAAGAACTCTGTATGCATTTTTGAGATACAAGGTATTTTCCTTGGATTTTATGTTCTGCCACTTTGTGCCGGTGAATTTGTAGTGTTTATAGTGGCCTCCTTCAAATCTTAAATCTGCATCCCAGCAAACAATTGTCCAGTCAAGTTCAAGTCCCTGGATATCAAATTCAGTTGCTGTTTCTTCTAAATAAAACGATGAGCGTACATCATCTTTTCCATTTAAAAACCAATTTGTAGCGTCAATTTTATTTTGAACCCATATTCCATATTTTCTGAGTCGTTTTGCACCTGAACTTGCAGTAAGACCGTACCTTTGTGAACCTTTGGACTGATCTCTAACCCAAGTTTTAGCTTTGTTTAAATCTCTTGTCATAAATATTGGATAATCACTGTTGAACTGTTCATACAGCGTTTTAGCTGTATGAACATCGGTATCAAGAAGTGCTTTTACGAAGTTGGAGACATTTTCACTTCTAAATGAACGTAACGAAACTGTTAAGTGCAGGTCTTCAATTATGTTTATATTCATATCTGCGGTCATTTCTGCAAAATTATGACCCTTTGAATATTCATCATCAGTAATTTTATTAGAAACATAAATATCCCAATCAGGATAATTGTTTCTTAGAGAATCAAACCAACCGTAAATACCAGCAGATTCACCTTTGTTTATTTCCTGGCCACCACCGATTAAGCAAATTATTGTAGCCCAGTCTTTATGCCTGTTTAATATGCTAATTAGAAATTCCGGTTCAGACATATTGAAATTTTCAATATGTTTTTTCCTTTTCATAAAATCACTAAGGCTTTTGTCGTCCCATGCACGTTGTGCCTCATCAAAAATTGCAACTTTTTCAATTGGTGGAGTATCAACTGAAATAGCATCATCCCTAAAATGATGAATTATTTGTATGAATTCTTTTACTTTCCTAGAAGCCTCCTTTCTTGTGATATGATTTCGTTTTGCGTCATCACGTGCAAGTGCTTCCTGTAAAACATTAACAAGAGGCCCATTACCGGAGAGAAATACAGCATGTTCATCTTCGGCTATTTTCTGCCTTTCTACTGCTATATTAAGACCTGCAAGAGTTTTTCCTGCACCTGGAACACCCGTAATGAAGCAAATTGATTTTCTGTTATGAGCTTTGCTATAATCTATAATTTTATTAATAGCTTTAGTAGTTTGGTTGAGATTTTTTGCACTTGCGTCATTGCGCGATATGTCTTCAACATTATGCCCAAGGTATAATGCTTGTGCTGCCTCTATAATTGTCGGTGTTGGCATATATAAAGAATTAATCCATTTTTCCGGAATTATGTTGTTTTGCCTAAACTTAGAAGAAACTTCGGTTATGTAATTAGCAATTTCATATTCATTGCAACAAATTGTTTCTAAAACATCATCTTTAGAAATCTTAATCTACTGATTTAGGCTGTTTGCTTTTGTACAAATTAATATTGGCACTAACAGTCGGTTGTGGCTTTCCTTATGAAAACAATTCAAGTCAAAAGCGTAGTCGGTAACTTGTTCGATAGCATAAGCTGGATATTTATTTTCTCCTATTTTAAATTCTAATAAAAAGATTATCCCTTCATAAATAACAACATTGTCAATTCGCTTTCCCATTCGCGGGATAGTATATTCAAATATAATATGTCCATCAGGGAAATTAGACAATTCACGCTTTAAAATTTCAATTTCCTTTTTCCAAGTGTTCTTTTGCAAGTCTTCAGCAGAAAATTGGTCGTTGCTTGTAATTTCACCAAATATACTGTAAGTATCCTTGTGAAGAAAAACCTGTATATCACTTGAGTAATATGCTCTCTTTGTCATTTTGTATTCCTCTTAAGTAGATAGATTTGAAAAATAATTAATTTGCTTAACAGTTATCATATCATACGCTGATTTAATTGTCTATTAAAAAAAGTTTCTAACCTGTAATTACAATTCAATAATTATAAAACAAACACCGACAGGTTAGCATTGGCAGCTTATACCTATCGGTGTTGGGTGATGTGATTTAGCGGTTTAAGTAGTGATTACCTGATGATTTTTCAAATTTGCGCTTTTGGATTGCATTGCCGACAATTTCAAAAAGTTTCAGCCTTAAAAGTTCTATGATGCAGCAACCGGCAAATATGAAGACAACCGTGACAATTGCAATCGGAATGTAAATTAGCGTATCATAAAGATGCTTATTGCTGAAGTTTCCAACCTGCCACAGCCAATCACGAACATAGGGGTTTTCGTGAATTGCGTATATACCGAGCGTTGTACCGGCAACTGTATTGACAAATTTTGAACTGAAAGTGAAATCTCTGAAGAAGAGAATGAGCATTGCCGATTCTGCGAGAACAAGGGGATTATTGAACATACCGAACACAGGTTTATATTCGTGGAAAATACTGCATAGTGCAAAATCGCAGATACAGAGCAAAGCGAAAATACCAAGATATTTGAGCTTAGGCGACTTTTTCTCGCCATCTTTCTGTTTTACAAATAATCTCAGGTAACCGCCTATTATGTACATAAGCAAAAATCCGCCAAGGCTTTTTCCCATATACGGGTCAACAATCTTTTTTATACTGATAACATTGTCTATACCGTCGATTCCTGCAAGCGTTGACCACAGACTCATTACCACAAAAACAATTCCCATAAAGTAGAGGTATTGTTTTTTAGTCAGTGATACGAGCATTCTATTGAGGAACGGACTAAGAAGTAGCATAATCAGATAGTTGCTCAGAAAATACCAAGTTTTTGACAAAAGCGGTGTAAAAGCACTTACAACGGTATTTACATTTATAAGCGATGGGTCATATATAAAGAAAATTATGGAAAGCACAATTGAATAAAAAATCATTGCACCATAGACCTTGCCGCCACGCCGCAGGGTCCTTTTTATGTCAAACTGCGAGGTTATCATAAAGTAGCCGCTTATCATAATAAATACATCAACAGGTGCTCTGCAGAATGACCATACAAATGTTACCAGTGCCCCGTCAATGTCACCGGCTGCCTTTGACGCCTCGTGAAGTTGGCCATACTCATACAGATGCAGAAATATAATTTGCATCATGGCAATAATTCTCAGCAGTTCTATGCCGGATTGTCGTTTCTTTTTACTCATTTTCTATCCTCCGCAAACGGAACATCCCAAAATTACGGGAAATTTTGCCCGTCAATTTTGACTGGGCTTTGCTTTTTATAACAATTTTTGCAAAATGTGCAATATTGTTCCAAATACCAATTATACCATAATTTGGTTGGCGTAACAATTTATGCAGTGTAGTATTTCAAAAGAAAAACAAGTCTTTTTTAAACAATATATACAAAATTTGTACATATGTACAAAAAATCGTATAAGTACATTAATCTGACCAAAATCGGGCAAAAAACAACGGTCAGCTTTTCGGCTGACCGCTGTAAAAATGTTATTTTAATTTGTCCTTATTAACTTGCTGTTGATACTTGATGATTTCATTATAAATTCGTTCACAGTTGTTGTGATCATCAAATTCGTAGAAATCTTCAACTCTCTCAATATATTTTGGCTTCATCTTACAGCCGTTTTCCATATACTCACAGAGCAGGTCAACAAGCTGGTCACTTTCGGTACAGATTTCACCAAAGCCCATTGTGTCATAGAAGAATCCGCCGTCATCATAATGAGCCGGAAGCTGTGACGGGTGGAAATATACAAGCGGTTTCTTCATATAAGCAAAGTCAAACTGAACGCCCGAATAGTCTGTTACCATAAGGCTTGACTCCTGAAACGCTGTTTCGTAGTTAAAGTCACCAACCGATGAAACAACCTCAACATACGGATCGGGGATAAAGTCATTAACCTGTGAGCTCAAAATCGGATGAAGAACATACTTGATCTTGTAACCTGTACGCTTTGCAGTGTCAATCAACTTCTTGTTGTTGATAAGGTCATTGTAGATTTTGTAGTATGTTGTGTGCTTGAATTCAGGATTGTAAGCTCTCTGTTCGCCCTCACTTGTTGTTACAGGCATTGCGTTGTACATACGCCATGTGGGTGAGAGGAGAATCTGCTTTTTATCGTGATTGATAAGTCCGTCGTATCTGCCGATACCTGTCATCTTGAGAATGTCAAAATCCTGATAGTTATAAACATGGTTGCTCAGGTTCTTGTACTCATACTTTGACGCGAGGAAGTACATCTGTGTGTTGTCAACAATTCTCTGCTGAGCCATTGCACACTTCTGGACCGAAAGGCCGTGTTGCAGACACATTGACGGGAAGTTGCACAAACCTCTGATAAATCTCGAACGGTCCATACTGTAACCGTTAAATGGGAATACATTTGAATTTGTGATGAGTGCGATATCAGTGTTCAAAAACAGCATTTTATGCTTGAACGAATGGTTCTTGACAGGCTTAAGTCCGTCAGCCTTGAGTCGTTTGTAGTCTGAAGTGTTTTTGTCAATGATATAATATCTTGAAATACCGTCATTTTTGTCAGCGCAGTATCTGTAAAGATATTCACAGCTGTCACCGCCCTTGTACAGTTTATCGTACATAAGCCAAATTTTCTTGTTCTTGAAGAAAGGTCTTGTGAGCCAGTACTGAATTCTTGTAATAAAACTGCGTTTGCTCTCAATAAATACAAACGGAAGGAATTTAAGTTCTCTCTTGAGTGTATCCATAGCAGAAGCGTGACGAATTACAATTGTACTCGAGTTGTCAATAAATGCAACATACTTATTGAATCTCCAGTAGGAGTTCTTTGGCTTGATTGTAAACGTTGACCAGTGGTGCAAGAATGAAAGCTTGAGCGGAATAGTCGAATCCTTGTATCTTGCAAAGAAAGCAACCGTCTGCTGCGGCTTTTCAGGGTCAAGTTCAAGTTCAAGGTGGAAAGTGAACTTTTTGTAAGCACTGATACCGAAATACTTTGTCAAAGAATAACGGTCTGTGTTTGTAAGAACCTGTCTTTTATCGCCAAACTGAACATAAAGTTCAAAATCATCAAGGTCAAAAACCTGTCTGAACGAACCGTCAATAACAAGCTTGCCGTCACGATAATCCATAACATGCATACCGACTCTCTGATCTGTAAGCTTTGAAATATAGATATTGTTGCAGTTGAGGTAAACTTCCTTTTTGCCCTCTGAATATTCAAGAGGCATATCCTTGAAAACACAGTTGTGCTTTATCATATAGAACATCTCGGCAGCTTCTTCGCTGTAGCCGAGAGACAAATATTTGTCTTTATTAAGGACAAAACCGTCATTAGCAAACTGAAAACACTCTCTTGCGGTTTCAAAGAAAACTGCAAGCTCTTCATCGTTCATATTGCGCTTGTTGCGGTTGTTCATATTTGCAAGGAACTTTGTTGTGATATTGAAAACAATATAGAACTGGATAAAGGTCGGAATATTGCCTTCCTCGTCCTTGCTGTCGTTGATGAGAGGCTTCAAGAAATTGTTAAGCGAATCTGTGTACCAATCCTTGTAGTTTGTCGGAACATAGTACATAAAGTCATCGCTGACAGGCATAAAGTAGTCAAATTCAATCTCATCAAGATATACATACTCGGGATAATCAAGCTGAATTCTGAGTGCAAAATCGTCTGCACTTTCGTACTTGAGCTTGTTGTTCATTTTGTATGATTTAAAAATTTCAGTTCTGTAAAAAGTACCCATAAGTTCAAGATTTATAAGGTTAGGGTCATCAAAAAGGTTGACAACGACTGACTCAAGCTGACCTTTGTTGAGCCTGAATTCCTTTTTCTCTCTGAAAACAGGGTT
>CACXEX010000019.1 GCA_902766775.1 uncultured Ruminococcus sp.
AAGATGACTGCAAAAGCAGGACAGGGCGGCAGACTTTTCGGCAGCGTAACTTCAAAGCAGGTTGCCGAAGAAATCAAAAAGCAGTACAACATCAATGTTGACAAGCGCAAGGTTGTTCTTGACTGCGACATTAAAGAATTCGGTACATATCACGCAGAAGTAAAGCTCTTTACAGGCGTTTCTGCAAAGATTGATGTTCAGGTATCTGAGGCATAATAAACAGGAGTAAAAATGGCTGATTCAAATTTTACGGGCGGTTATGACGGAATTCATCTGCCGTACAGCCCCGAGGCTGAACAGGCGGTTTTAGGTGCAATCATTCTTGAAAGCGACACCTTTGACAAGGTTGTTGATACTCTCAAAAGCCCTGATTATTTCTATGTTTCTCTGCATAAGCTGATTTTTGCACAGATGCAGGAGATGATTGGACTCGGTCTTAACATCGACTTTGTTACACTGCTTGAAAGATTAAAACAGAATAAAGCTTTTGATGAGTCAACAGGTAAAACCTACCTGATGGATCTTGTTAACAATTGCCCGTCAATTTCAAATGCCGAAGAGTATGCTAAGATTATTGCAGAAAAGTACAATGTTCGCAGACTTATAACGGCATCCCGTGAAATTATTGATGACGCAACTGCAGGCAACGAGGATCCTTCGGTTCTGATTGATTTGGCTGAGCAGAAGATTTTTGACATCAGACAGGGCAACGAAAAGCACGGTCTTGAGCGTATTAACTCGGTAATTCTTCAAACTTTTGACCGACTTGACGCACTTAACAGCGAAACCGACAACAGTATGAAACCTATCCCAACGGGCATAGGCGACCTTGACCGAATGATTACGGGACTCAACCGTTCCGACCTTATCATTCTTGCCGCCCGACCGGGTATGGGTAAAACGAGTTTCGCACTCAATATTGCACGAAATGTTGCGTGTAAGTCAAAAAAGACCGTTGCGTTTTTCTCTCTCGAAATGTCAAAGGAACAGCTTGCAAGCCGTCTGCTTTCGAGCGAGGCGCTTATCGGCGGTACAAAACTGAGAACAGGTCAGCTTACCGAGGAGGAGTGGTCAAGACTTATCCCAGCAAGCGATATTCTCAGCAAAACCGACCTCTATCTTGACGATACTCCGGGCATTACAATACCTGAGATGAAGTCAAGACTTCGCCGACTGCACAACCTTGATCTCGTTGTAATCGACTATCTTCAGCTTATGTCGAGCGGCAGAAAGATTGACAGCCGTGTTAATGAAATTTCGGAAATCACACGAAATCTGAAAATTCTTGCTAAGGAAATGAATGTTCCTGTAATCACTCTGTCACAGCTTTCCCGTGCCGCTGAAAAGCGTGACGACCACAGACCACAGATTGCCGACCTTAGAGATTCGGGTTCTATCGAGCAGGATGCCGATATCGTACTGTTCCTCTATCGTGAGGGCTATTACGATAAAGAGGGCGGAGAGGATTCTGCCGCACCGACAGCCGATATGAATTCGGGCGAATGTATCGTAGCAAAAAACCGTCACGGCGAAACTAATATCGTAAAACTGCATTGGCAGGGCGAGTTCATGCGCTTTACGGGAACGGACAACCGAGATGCTTAACCGTGTTATTGCAACCGTTGAAAAATACGGCTTGCTAAAAAGCGGCGACAGCGTAATCGTTGCACTTTCAGGCGGAGCAGATTCTATGGCTTTGTTAAGTGTTCTTGTTTCTCTCAAAGAAAAATACAATCTTTCGGTTTATGCCGCTCATATCAATCACAATATCCGTGGTGATGAGGCAAAGCGTGATGAAGATTTCTGTAAAATTCTTTGTAAGAAATTTAACACGGAACTTTTCGTAAAAAGCGTTGATGTTCCAACAATTGCTAAACAGCAGAAAATCAGCGAAGAACTCTGTGGAAGAAATGTCCGCTACGCTTTTTTTGAAGAGCTTTCGCAAAAACTCGGTGCAAAGGTTGCAACCGCACACACCGCGTCCGACAATGCCGAAACGCTGATATTCAACATCGCAAGGGGCGCATCTTTGGCAGGTTTGTCGGCAATTCCTCCAAAACGGGGAAACATAATCAGACCGCTGATTGAGCTTTCGAGAGAAGATATTGAAAGCTATTGCGAGGAAAACAGACTTGAATATGTCACCGACAGCACAAATCTTGCAGATGATTACACCCGAAACTATATAAGACACAACATTATGCCGTGTCTTAAAAAGCTGAATCCGTCTTTTGAACGGACTGCCCTCGGGTTGAGTGAAAGTGCAAGAGAATCGGCTGATTTCATTAAGATTTGTGCCGAAAAAGCCGTAAACGATTGCGAATGTGATTTCGGTTACGACTGCAAAAAACTGTTATGTCTTGACTCTGCTGTTTTAAAGGAAATGTTGTTTATTCTGCTAAAGAATAATTACAACATTACTCCCGAACGAAAGACAATTCTGCTCATATGTGATATAATCGGAAACGGCGGCAGTGTGGAATTGTCAAAGCAGTGTACAGCCGTTTCAAAACAGGGAATTCTCCGTTTTGTATGCTCGGAAAATTCACCTGACTTTAAAGAAATTTCGTTAAAGAGTAATATGACCTTTTCTTATGACGGAAAAACATACACGGTAAGTAAAATTACCGAAAAAGTTACAAATCAAAATAATCTTGTTGACCAAAAGTGGCTTGGCGAAAATGCTGTTTTTCGCACACGCAGGGCAGGCGACAGGTTTACATATCCCGACCGCATGGTCACAAAACCGCTCCGCAAGGTTTTTAACGAACAGAAAATCCCTTCAGAAATGAGGGACAGGCTGTTGCTTCTTGCGGTATCCGACACCGTATTGTGGTGTGAGAAAATCGGTGCCTCATTGCAGGGAAAGTCTTATGACACCGAAAAATTACTGATAAATATAAACAAAGAGGGTTAATTATGCATAAGGATATTGAAAAAATTCTGTATTCAGAAAAAGATATTGAAAATATTGTGAACACTATTGCAAAACAGATTGAAAAAGATTATAATGACAAAGATTTTATAATGGTTGGTTTGCTCAAGGGCAGCGTTGCCTTTATGGTTGACCTTATGAGAAAGGTAAATCTTGACTTTTCAATCGACTTTATCGTTGCATCAAGCTACGGCAGCGGTACTGTAAGCTCAGGCAGAGTTAATATTCAGAAGGATATTTCTCAGTCAGTTGAGGGCAAGGATATTCTTATTGTTGAGGATATCATTGACTCAGGCAATACTCTTGACTTTATCACAAAATATCTCAAGGCTAAAAAGGCAAAGTCAGTAAAGCTTTGTACACTTTTCAACAAACCCGACAGAAGAGTTGCCGACATCCACGTTGACTATGCAGGTGCGATAATTCCTGATGAATTCATCGTTGGTTACGGTCTTGACTATGACGAAAAGTACAGAAATCTTCCTTATGTAGGTGTATTAAAGCCTTCTGTTTATTCGTAATTTAAACGAATTGAAAACAAGCCGCAAATTTTCGTGGCATTACATATTTCCGCTTTGGAAAAACAATACTATACAGAGGAGTGACAGCATTGGACAATAAAAAGAAAGTGCGCAATCTGCTGCTTTATCTCGGAATTCCGATTCTGATAATTATTATAACAGCGGCTGTGCTCAGCTCAAATAAATCGAGCTCGCCCAAAACCTCGGAACTTGAACAGTATTTTGTTCAGGATATGGTTGACAGCTACAACATTGACTACGGTACAGGCGCAATTGACATTACACTTAAAGAAGGTATGAGTCCGATTAAATCGACAGATTCGGATTCAACTTCCGCAACAAGTGAAACTCAGCCCGCAACCGAGCAGAGAAAAACCGATTCAAACGGTAAAAAGTCAAAGATAGTTGTAAGAGGACAGCTTGCCGATATTCAGCGTTTTCTTGATGACATAAAGCCTTATCAGGCGTCTGCCGATGAGGCAATTTCCTATAACCTTACCCGTGCAACGGATAACTCGTTTCTTATGGAAATGATTCCGACTATAATAATTATGATTATTCTCATTGTTGCTTGGGTGCTCATTATGAAGAAAATGGGCGGCGGAGGTCTTGGCGGCAAAGAAATGAGCTTTGGCAAAGCCAAGATTAAGAATACCAACGATGAAAAGCGCAAGACAACATTTGATGATGTTGCAGGTGCAGATGAAGAAAAAGAAGAGCTTGCAGAGGTTGTTGAGTTCCTCAAAGCTCCTGAAAAGTATAACAAACTTGGCGCAAGAATTCCTAAGGGCGTTCTCCTTGTAGGCCCTCCAGGTACAGGTAAAACATTGCTTGCAAGAGCCGTTGCAGGTGAGGCAGGCGTTCCGTTCTTCTCAATTTCAGGTTCAGACTTTGTTGAGATGTTTGTCGGCGTCGGCGCATCCCGTGTTCGTGACCTCTTTGATCAGGCTAAGAAGAACTCACCTTGTATCATCTTCATTGACGAGATCGATGCCGTAGGTCGTCAGAGAGGCGCAGGCCTTGGCGGCGGTAACGATGAGCGTGAGCAGACTCTTAACCAGTTGCTCGTTGAAATGGACGGTTTCGGTGCAAACGAGGGTGTAATCCTTATTGCCGCAACCAACAGACCTGATGTTCTTGACCCCGCTCTTATGCGTCCGGGCAGATTTGACCGTCAGGTTGTTGTAAGCTATCCTGATGTAAACGGTCGTGAGGCTATCCTCAAAGTTCACGCAAGAAAGAAACCTCTTGCTCCCGATGTAAACCTCAAGACTATTGCTAAGACAACAGCAGGCTTTACAGGTGCAGACCTTGAAAATCTTCTTAATGAGGCCGCACTTCTTGCCGCAAGAAAAGATAAGAAAGCCATTACTATGGACGAAATCAAGGAAGCAACAGTCAAGGTTGTTGTCGGTGCCGAGAAGAAGTCAAAGGTAATGAGCGAAAAAGAGAAAAAGCTCACAGCCTACCATGAGGCAGGTCACGCAATTCTCTTTGATAAGCTTGAAACTCAGGATCCTGTTCACGAGATTTCAATTATCCCGACAGGTATGGCAGGCGGTTATACAATGCCGCTCCCGAGTGAAGATAAGTCATACAACTCACGCAGAGGTATGTATGAGGATATCGTTGTAAGTCTTGG
>CACXEX010000020.1 GCA_902766775.1 uncultured Ruminococcus sp.
AAAAGAGCGTTCGCCCCTACTTGACTGTTCGATAACATATGGTACTAATGCCATTTAATCATAACCTTTCTTAAATAGTGATTAACAAATATAAGAAAATTATTCAAATTACTTTATAACAGCTTTGTCCTTTACGAGGTTAAGAGCCTTTTCAACCTTAACATCTTCTGTGAGTGATTCAGCAGGAACTGCTTCCTTAACCTTCTCAACATCCATCTTGTAAGCCTCAGCCATCTTGCCGTATTCAGCATCAAGATCAGCTTCTGTAACTTCAATATTTTCTTTTCTTGCAACTGCCTCAAGAGCAAGTCTCAACTTAACTCTCTTCTCAGCCTCTTCTTTGTACATATCCTTAAGAGAATTTGCATCCATACCCATATACTGCATATAGGTTTTAATATCAAGGCCCTGTGAACGGAGACGCATATCAAATTCTCTGACCATCTCATTAGCCTGGTTGTCGTACATTGCCTCAGGAATTTCACCCTCAAGGAGTTCCATAAGCTTTTCAGCAATCTGATTGTCAACATCCTTGTCAGCCTCGTCCTGAAGGCGCTTTGCAACAGTTTCTCTGAGTTCAGCTTTGTACTCATCAAGAGTTTCCTTATCAGAAACATCCTTTACGAATTCATCATCAACCTCGGGAAGTTCCTTAGTCTTGATTTCGTGAAGCTTAATCTTGAATTCAGCGTCCTTACCCTTAAGCTCTTCTGCCTGATAATCCTCAGGGAACTTAACTGTAATTGTGAACTCTTCTCCGGCCTTGTGACCTACAATCTGCTCTTCAAAGCCTGGGATAAAGTTGCCTGAACCAAGTTTAAGGTTGTAGTTTTCAGCCTTACCGCCGTCAAATGCTTCACCGTCAACAAAACCCTCAAAGTCGATAACTGCAACATCATCGTTCTGAGCAGCTCTGTCTTCAACAGTTACCATTCTTGAGTTACGGTCACGAACCTTTTCGATTTCTTCATCAACGAGCTCGTCAGTAACTTCAGTTGACTTCTTGGTAACTTCAATGCCAAGGTAGTTGTTAATTTCCATTTCAGGCTCTACAACAACATTAGCCTTGAAAGAGAAACCTTCTTTGCTTGCTTCAATAGCCTCAAGAGTTTCAACTGAAACAATTTTAATGCCTGCTTCTTTAGCAGCCTCATAAAGAGCGTCAGGATAACAATCCTGCATAGCATCCTCATAGAATACTTCTGAACCATACATCTTCTCGATTACATGACGGGGAGCTTTGCCCTTTCTGAAACCTGGAATATTGATGTTCTTAACCTGCTTTTTATAAACCTTTTTGATAGCGTTACCGAAAGTTTCGCCGTCAACATTAACCTCTAACTCATATGAATTAGCCTTTTCCTTTTTTGTACATTCCTTTAATGCCATTTTAATATTCCTCCAAAGTTTAAATTCAAAATCAAGAAATCATCTTATTATATCATAACAAAATGATTTTGCCAATAGAAAATGCAGAATTTATCTGACTAAAATTGGCATAAATGACAACCTGTCACAAGAAATAAGCTTAAAATCAATACCTTCATACTCACCTTCAACTGCGAATCTCATATTCTTTTTGCCGTGAAGGTGTCCATAATAACATTTTTTGATATCATATTTCAAAAGCACATCAAAAATTTCGTCACATTTTGTAGTTCCGTAAACAGGAGGATAATGTAAAAACACTATCGGTTCTTTTCCTGTTTTTATAGCTGACTGTATTGACATTTCAAGCCTACCGACTTCCCTGTTCAGGACTTTTATATCATTCTGAGATTCATTCTCAAGAAACCATCCTCTTGTACCGCAAATTGCGTAATCGTCAACAACATATGAATTATTGAAAAGGATAGATATCGAATCAAGTGAATTATTTTTCAGAAACACATCCATTTTTGTCTTGGTGCTCCACCAATAATCGTGATTACCTTTATTGAAAATTTTCTTACCGGGAAGATTTTCTATAAAAGTAAAATCCGTAAGAGTTTCTTCAAGTTTCATTGCCCAGGAAATATCGCCCGACACAACAA
>CACXEX010000021.1 GCA_902766775.1 uncultured Ruminococcus sp.
CTATGAACCCTGCCGCAAGAAACTATCCGCAGGAGTTTATTCAGACAGGTATTTCCGCAATTGACGGACTTAACACACTTGTAAGAGGACAGAAGTTGCCTATCTTCTCGGCATCAGGTCTTCCCCATGCTCAGCTTGCCGCTCAGATTGCAAGACAGGCGGCTGTTAGAGGTAAGGATGAGCAGTTTGCTGTTGTATTTGCCGCAATGGGTATTACATTTGAAGAGTCCGACTACTTTGTTCAGTCATTTAAAGAAACAGGTGCTATTGACAGAACCGTAATGTTTGTAAACCTTGCAAACGATCCTGCCATTGAGCGTATTGCAACTCCGAAAATGGCACTCACAGCGGCTGAATACCTTGCGTTCGACAGAGGAATGCATGTTCTCGTTATTATGACAGACATCACAAACTATGCCGATGCACTCCGTGAAGTTTCTGCCGCAAGAAAAGAAGTTCCGGGCAGACGAGGCTATCCGGGTTATATGTACACAGACCTTGCAACATTGTATGAAAGAGCCGGCAGACTTAAAGGCAAAGAGGGTTCAATCACTCTTATTCCGATTCTTACAATGCCCGAAGATGACAAGACTCACCCGATTCCTGACCTTACAGGTTACATCACAGAGGGTCAGATTATCCTCTCCCGTGAACTTTACAGAAAGGGAATTACTCCGCCGATTGATGTTCTTCCGTCGCTTTCAAGACTTAAGGACAAGGGTATCGGTCCCGACAGAACCCGTAAAGACCACGCCGCAACCATGAACCAGCTTTTTGCCGCCTATGCAAGAGGTAAGGATGCAAGAGAACTTATGGTAATTCTCGGTGAGGCGGCTCTTACCGATATGGATAAAAAGTACGCTGAATTTGCCGAGGCATTTGAGCGTGAGTATGTTTCACAGGGTTATGACGCAAACCGTTCAATTGAAGAAACACTTGACATCGGCTGGAAGCTTTTGCATATTCTTCCCAGAAGTGAACTTAAACGAATTAAGGACGATATGCTTGATGAGTTTTACGGTAAAGAATAATCGCATTGAAGGTGTTTGCTAATGGCAGTTATGAATGTTAATCCCACCCGTATGCAGTTGACAAAGCTGAAAAAACAGCTTGCAACCGCAACCCGTGGTCATAAAATGTTAAAAGACAAGCGTGACGAGCTGATGCGCCGATTTCTTGACCTTGTAAGAGAAAACAAGGAACTTCGTGAGAAGATTGAAAGAGAGCTTGCAGAGTGCAACAACCACTTTGTAAACGCAAGTGCGGTTATGTCAAAAGAGGCTTTGGATGCCTCATTGATGTCACCAAAGCAGAGAATTGACCTTGAAATTTCTTCAAAAAATGTTATGAGCGTTGATATTCCGCAGTTTTCATCAAGCACACGAACAAGCAACGAGGGCGATATTTTCCCCTACGGTTTTGCGTTCACTTCGTTTGAACTTGACGATGCGGTTATGTCGCTCAACGAGCTTTTGCCCGATTTGATAAGACTTGCAGAAATTGAAAAAAGCTGCGAACTTATGTCGGCAGAAATTGAAAAAACACGCCGCCGTGTTAATTCACTTGAGCATGTTATGATTCCGAGATATCAGGAAACAATCAAGTATATCTCGATGAAACTTGAAGAAAATGACCGAAGCAGCCGCACAAGGCTGATGAAGGTTAAGGATATGTTGCTTGACAAGGCACATCATTATTCGGAACACTATAATTAACTACACAACAAAACAGGGACAGCACAATTTAAAGTGCTGTCCCGTTTTTTATTGTTCAAAATATTTTCCTTCGCACTTCATTTCTGTTTTAATGAAGTGCGACATAATTTTGCCGAGGTATTTTTTCATCATTTTGTTGTAGCTTTCGGGGTTGATTTCACCGCCGTATGCCATAACATCAAATGTTACTTTCGCCTCAACAATCTTTGCATTCAGTCTTGAAAATCCGCAGCGCTGATAGAACTTGTAACGGCTCATTCGCTGTTTTGGATTGGGAGCATTTTCTTCTTCAATCTGTTCGATTGCAAGAAAAATCTTTTTACCCTTATACAAATTTTTAAATTCATCAAGCACGGTGACTCCGATTCCGTGTCTTCTCTCCTTTTCAGAAATCGCATAGTAGAACACATAGACAACCTCGCCGTCCGTGATTGCATAGATAAGTCCAATCCACTTTTCTTCGTCATAAATTGCGTAGAAATCTGCACAGTCCTTCTTTGATTTTTTTATCAAAAGCCAAAACGGTGCTCTTTCAACAGCCGGAAATGCGGAAAAATATAATTCTTTTACAGATTTATAATCATCAAGTTGTTTGGTAACCTTCTTAAAGCAAATCATAAAAATCCCTTTCGTTATTATAATCACAAGGAATATTGTATCACATTAAAGATTAATTTGCCACAGCAGTTTTTGACTTTGAAAGTTTTCTGATTTTCACATAATAAACCACAATCATAAGGAGCATACTTCCTGTCCAAGCGGCAGGACCGGCAACACAGATTGATGCGTAGCCGATTACGGAGCTGAAAATAACAGGCGTCATAATTCGCATAACGACTTCGATAAGTGAACCAATCATAGGCACAATGCCGTTTTTAAGTCCCTGAATTGTTCCACGGTAGATGAAGAGCATTGCAAGCGACCA
>CACXEX010000022.1 GCA_902766775.1 uncultured Ruminococcus sp.
AGGCTCTTTGTAGTCATAATAATTTTTGTAAACGCTGTCCTTTTCTTCATCTGTTGCAACAGACACAAGCACACCGTTTGCGTTTGTGAGATTTCTGATTCTCTTACGGATTTCCGCATTATCGGATACGAGTTCTGCAATTATATCCATTGCGCCCTGAATTGCCTCCTCAACAGAAGCAACTCCCTTTTCTTCGTCAATATAATCGACTGCCGACTTTGACGGATCAAAACCTTTCTCCTGCTTTAAAATATCGTTTGCAAGAGGTTCAAGTCCCTTTTCCTTTGCAATTGACGCTCTTGTCTTTCTCTTTGGACGGTATGGGCGGTAAATATCCTCAAGTTCGCTGAGTGTTGTAGCCTTGTCGAGTGCAAGGTTGATTTCATCCGTTAGCTTTTCCTGTGCGTCAATGAGTGAACGGATTTCATCTCTGCGCTTGTCAAGTCCTCTCAAATATTCAAGTTTTTCGGCAAATTCACGAATCAACTGGTCATCCATTGAACCGTGCATTTCCTTTCTGTATCGTGCAATAAAAGGAATAGTGTTGCCGTCATCAAGCAATGTGATGATGTTCTTTGCATACTCCTCTTTAATGTTAAACTGCTGTGAAAGAATCTGTGAATAATCCATTATATCCTCCGTTTTTATTTTGTAAGGTTTATTATAACACACTTTAAAATAATTTGCACCTGCAAAAAGTTTATATGCCAAAGTGCAAAAACTTCTTAAAAAATCAAGTTTGTGCACTGAAATGCATAAACTTTTAAAAATCGACAATTTTTGCACCGTAATTACATAAAAAAGAGCAACCAAAACGGCTGCTCTTGAAAGCTTTAATAATTCAATTATAAATCGTACTGCAATTTTTCTCTTTTTTTCCAACTGACGAAACCGTACATATCGTTCATAAAGAAAATCATAAAATTGATGATTACGGGGATATACACGGGATTTTCGACTGCCGCAAGCGTCCAGAGAACTACGAGGACAAGGTCGTTTGCGGCATATCCCAACGCATAATACGATGAGCGGAGCATTGTAAGTGACGCCGCAAGAAAGCTTGTCGTAACGGAAATTGTGCTGAACACAATATTCGGAGTCTGAAGAAACTGCAATAAAAAGTAAAAAGCCGATGTCACAACAATGCTCAAAGCAAACAGAAACAGAAAATGTTTGCCTTTTAATTTTCGGATTTTCACCTCACCTGCGTTATCAGCTGACGGATTTCTTATCCAAGTCACGGTTGACCAAATTGCCATAGGCATTGACATTCCGAGATAGGTAATCATCTCTCCCCAGTAGCGAAAGCGCAGTGAAATTATGCCGTACAAAATGCTGAACGCAATCATAAGAATCTGTGCCCACACATTTCCCTTTGCGGCAAAAATCAACGAGGTAATTCCAACCCATGTTGCAGCAAGCGTCAACAGATCAATCTCTCCTGCCACAATATTTGAAATCGTCACAACTGCAAGTGAAACCACCCACAAACACCATTCTTTTATCGACAGTTCCTTTAACGGATTATTCAATTTTAGCTCCTCCTTAAATTCAGAAAATCAGTTGAATTTAAGGCTGTTGTTCGGATCAAGAATAGGAATCCGTCTGTTTTTTAAAATCATTTGTACTCCGTAATTTTATTAAATAGCATTAAGCATTTTTCTTTTTGCGAATATAAGCAAAGTAGAGCGGAAGTCCTACGAAAACCATACCGCCGATTATGTTGCCGATTGTAACAAACAGCAGAGATTCACAACCCGAAAGATTTGCGAGATTCTGACACTGCTGTGCTGTAATGCCGTAGAGTTCCTGTGCTTTTGCGACATATTCGGGATTCATTGCCGCCATAACGCCTGTCGGGATATAGAACATATTTGCAACGCTGTGTTCAAATCCGCAGACTACGAACGCACAAATCGGGAAAAATACACCGAAAATCTTGCCGATTGCGTCTGTTGAGGCAGTTGCCATAACAATTGCAAGGCAAACAAGAATGTTACAAAGTATGCCGCTGACAATCGCTGTTGCAGGATTGATTGTTGTTTTGGCAAGTGCAACCTTGATTGTAAAAGCACCGAGACCGCCGTTTGAAAAATTAAGCTGTCCCGAAAAAGTTATGAGCAGGTCGATAATCATTGCACCGACAAAATTTGAAATATAAACCACAACAAGGTTTCTTAACATTGAAGCAACTTTGATTTTCTTTTCAAGTGTCGGAATAATCATAAGGCAGTTGCCTGTAAAAAGTTCACTGCCTGTAAACACAACGAGCATAAGTCCCACGGGGAAGATTGCGCCTGCAACCACTCTTGAAAGTCCCACATCGGCAACTCCGTGCATTGCAACATTACTTGCCGCACCGCCGAATGCGATAAATGCGCCTGCCATAAGTCCGAGCAAAATCATTTTCGGCAGAGAAAGCATTGATTTTGTTACACCTGATTTTGACACCAGCGACGCAATTTCAGCCGGTGAATTAAATCTGCTGTCCATTAAAAAACCTTCTTCAATTAGTTTGTCAATTGTTGCAAAATTTACTGCCATTCGGCAATAAACCGCAAAATCACAGGATACATATTATCACAAAAGCAAAGTGTTTGTCAATTAATATGCGATTATCTGTAACATTGCACACAAAAGGCTTTACAAATTGTCAAATACAGTTTATAATCATAGTGCAGATATTACACAACCTAAAGATGTGTAATATTCGTAATCAGAGTGAGAATAATCACATACAAAACGGGAGCTGTTACCGGCTGAGAGGAAATTCGATTTCGACCGTAAACCTGATTTGGATAATGCCAACGAAGGGACATATTAAGCTTGAAGTGTACGCACTTGGAGTATGTCTTTTTGGCATACTCCTTTTTTGTTGTGTTTTTTC
>CACXEX010000023.1 GCA_902766775.1 uncultured Ruminococcus sp.
AGCACCGTTTGACTGGAGCATCTGGTTCATGAGAAGAAGTGATACGAACTGAGGAACAGCAATTGTAATAACGAAAAGTGTTCTCCAGAGTGATTTAAACTTGATACCCTTCTTGTTGATCATAAGAGCGAAGATCATACCGAGGATATAGTTAGAGAATGTAGCTGCAACAGCCCAGATAAGAGTCCATTCTGTGAGCTTAATAAATGTATAACCCTTCTTAGCACCCTCAACGAGGTTGAAGAGTGAGCCGAAGTTGTCAAAACCAATCCATGTGAACAGTGTTCCCGGAGGCATATGCTGTTTATCATAGTTGGTAAATGCAATCAAAATCATAAATATGAGCGGCAGAACATTGAAGATACCGATCATAAGTACAGGGAATGACATAAGAGTGATATGATACTTACCGTCAAGGAACTGCTTCATATCATACTTGAATGAAGTAGGTTTCTGACCGTTAGCCTTCATAATCTGATGTCTGTACGCATCTTTGATGTTTACTATGTAAATAGCGAAAACTACAACTGTAATTACAAGTGTCAATACCGAGTAAAGAAGAATAAGCATTGAGTTATCGCCGGGTACCTGCTTTGGAATGATGCCGTTGATATATTCAGTTCTCTGAGCCTGAGTACCAAGCGTCGGGAACATCTTGAGATATCCCCATCCAAAAAATACCATATAAAGGATATAGAGAACTTCAACAGCGAAGAAAAGAATACCCTTGTAATATTTGCCTTTGCTAAGGTCACCTACACCGAAAATAAGGTAGGAAAGTTTTGTAGCCCAGTCGCCCTTGACGAAGGTCTTGCCGTAGTTGGCAAAGCCCTTGCCGATGCCTACAAAGAACTTAACGATTGCCTTGCCGAGTGCCACAAAAAAGTGACCGACAGCGCGAGGAATGTTACAGAAAAACTTCTTTATGTTGTAGGCAAATCTCTGGAAAGGATTGAGCTGTTTGTATTCAACATATGTCATTAGGCGCTCTCCTTAATAATTTGCAAATCTCTCTAATACACCAGACTAATAATGTCTTTTACGCTATCCCAATAATTGCCCTTCGTAATAAAACATTATTAGTCAGGCGTATATACAATATGATAACGCAAGCGGTAAAACCGCATTTTTTCTTTTTTTACGGGACACTCCGTTTCCGGAGTGTCCCGCAGCTAATTAATCAATTAAATTAAACCGATTTAATTACTCTTAACGATTAGCCTTCATCCTTGATGTTAGCAATTGTCTCGTTAAGGAGCTTCTTCATAGCAGCTGCATCTGAAGGATCACATGTGTCTGCGATAATCTTGTTACCGAGGTTAGCCATAGGATCCCAGAATGTTGAAGCAACGTTAACCTGTACACAAGCATTCTTAGCCTGCTCGCCGATAGCCTTAAGAACAGCTGAATCTGTTACAACCTTGTTCTCCTGAACCTTCTTGTTTGAAGGACCCCAACCGAGCTTTTCTGCTCTCTGGAGCTGGCACTCTTCACCTGCGAGGTAGTAAGCAAGAATCTGAGCTGTTGCAGGGAACTTAGAAGAACCGTTTACACCGATGTACTTGTAACCGAACATTGAGATAAGCTGCTTGTCTGTGTCGCCAACCTTGATTGTAGGAAGCTTAGCAGCGCCAAAGTTGTCGCCGAGAGCCTTCTGGTTAGAAGCTGTATCCCATGAACCGTCGATACCAGCGCCGCACTTACCGCTTGAGAAACCTGAAGCGATGTTAGCAACTTCGAGTGACTGGAATGTACCCTTGTAGTCCTTGATGAGCTGAGCAAAAGCCTGAAGTGTCTTTACAGCGTCATCTTCGTCATACTTAGCAAACTTCTGTGTGATACCGTCATCCTCAAGACCGTCAATCTTAACACCTGCTGTGAAAGCAAAAGTACAAGCATAGTAACCGTTGCCGGCATCCATGATGAACTTCTTGCCTGCCTTCTTACAAGCCTCAAGAACGCCCTCAAGTGTCTGAGCCTGCTCGTCAGAAACTACTGACTTATCATATACGAGGTAGTAACCGTTATCGTTTGTTTCAGGATAAGCATAAAGTGTATCCTTAATTGTACCTGCCTTAACTGTCTCTTCAGCATTAGCCTCTGTTACAGCATCCTTAAATGCAACCTGTGAAATAACGCCTGCATCAACGAGCTTGTTGAGCTGGTCACTTGGGAAGCTGAATACGTCAGCAGCTGTTGTTGCGTCGTTAAGCATATTTGTAGCAGCATCGTTTTCGCCCTGTGCTACAACTGTGATATCCTTGAACTTCTTGTTAGGATAAGCCTTTTTGAAAGCTTCAATCTGCTCTTTTACGAGGCTTACAGCAGCGTCAGGAGCCCAAACCTTAAGAGTTACAGGGTTGCTGTCTGTACCTTCGTCACCAAAGTAGCTGTCATCAACGATTGAGCCGTTAATCTTAGCTGCATCTGAAGAACCGTTGTCTGACTTTGAGCTGTTGTCTGAGTTTGATGATGAGTTAGCAGCTTCGCCGCAACCAACGAGAGCGGTAGCTGTCATCATACCTGCCAATAAAATGGCGAGAATCTTTTTCATTGGAAAAATCCCTCTTTCTGAATATTTTCGTAGTGTCCTTACGGATTACATACTTTTCTGGGGACATAACACACACAAAGGCATCATATCCGCTACATAAATGATATCAAAAATCCGGCCAAATTTCAACTCCCTTTGTACTTTTTATCTATGTTGTTAAAAAACAAGATTATTTTTGTGCACAATGACATTGATTTTCTTCGAATTTTATTTTTTGCACAATTTTAATTAACGCAAATTGTCTATTTTGCTAAAATTACGATTGTGCAATTTGTACAATCGCAGTTGGCTGTTATGTGACAGAACACCCAAAATATGTTGCTGAAATTCAAAAAACACCCAAAATTCCGAATTTTTCCATCTTTTTAGTAAAAAATGACTAATTTAGAAATCGAGCACCTATTCAATAGGTTTGACACATTATTTTTTTACATACAGTTGTAATGGGCGGCAATAATTGGTATAATCTAAGTACAGATGTCCACTGCATCTTAATACACGCAGTGGCGTCACTCTGATTTAATTATAATATAGGTAAAGCAAAAAGCAATCCGACTGTATGTCGGGGAAACGGAGTTATATATAATGAAACTGAAAAATCTCCTTGTTAATCTGAAATATACGGCTCAGGGCAACCTTGATACCGAAATTTCGGATATTATCTATGATTCAAGAAAGGTTGAAAAAGGTACGGCATTTGTGTGTCTTAAGGGATACACCTCGGACGGTCACAAGTATGCAAAGTCAGCCGTTGAAAAGGGTGCGTCAGCACTCATCATCAGCGATGACCTCGACTTTGAGGTGCCAAGCGATGTTGCCGTTGTAAAGGTTGAAAACACAAGATACGCCCTCTCGCTTATGAGCATTGAATTTTTCGGACACCCAGAGGACGAACTCTATACGGTTGCAATCACAGGTACCAAGGGCAAGACTACAACAACCGCAATGGTTGCCGAAATTTTTGAACACGCCGGAATCAAGACGGGCACAATCGGAACACTCGGTGTTGTTTACGGCGGTGAAACCCATAAGACCGACAACACAACTCCCGAGTCATATATTATTCAGAAGTCAATGCGTGATATGATTAACGCTGGTTGCAAGGCTTTGGTCATTGAGGCATCGTCAATCGGACTTAAGCACAGCCGTCTTGCGGGAATGACTTTTGATGTCGGTATCTTCACGAACTTCTCGGATGACCACATCGGCGGTGTTGAACACAAAGACCTTGCCGAGTATCTCTACTGCAAGAGTCTGCTTTTC
>CACXEX010000024.1 GCA_902766775.1 uncultured Ruminococcus sp.
GGAACTGACTTCAATACCGTTAGAAAGTCTTACTCTGGCAATCTTTCTGAGCGCTGAGTTAGGCTTTTTAGGTGTAGCGGTCTTTACTGCAGTACAAACACCTCTCTTCTGTGGGGAGCTCTGGTCAATAGCAACACGCTTTTTTGAGTTCCAACCCTTTAAGAGAGCAGGTGCCTTTGCCTTCTTCTCGGAAACCTGTCTGCCCTTACGTACCAACTGGTTAAATGTAGGCATTATTTGTCCTCCTTTCAAAAAATATAAGAATTGATAAAACTGCTTTGCTTTTGCAAAGCCCTGTGAAACATCAATAATATCCCCGAAAACGGGCGCAATTATAGATTGTCCCACGATTAAACATTATAAACTATCTGCTCACTTTTTGTCAAGCATTTTTTTGTAAAATTTAAGTGGGGTATATAGCGAGCATTGTTAGATGTCCGTTTTATGAGTTCTTTTCATGTTACACCTGACTTCTGATATAATAAATTTGTATCGCCTCGCCGCCTAAGTATAAAGTAAAAATACAGTGCATTGTCACACTCGGGAATAATAGTTTTTTCACACAACAAACTGTCTACTCGAACTGTCAGCGGTGGCACACCGTAATGAAAAAGGCAGTCAAGAATGACTGCCCGTTTTCATATTTAATTTAAGAGAGAGGAAAAATGTATCAAATGAAAAAATCTTATCAGCTGTTTAATCGGGACGGTGTTTGTTTTGCCGTTCCCTTATGTTGTGACTGTATTATACCACACCAATAATGACAACAGTGTGACAAAAATAAGAAGATTTTCAGAATTTTTTGATTTTTTTATTCGGAGGCGGATGTAGTTTACACATCTATTATGGACTTTTATCAACATTATTGTGTTATATTCGGCAATATTCTTTTTTAAACGACAAACTACCTTCACGAACAGAGACCGGCGGCTCGCCGTGCGAGAGTACAATGAACGCCCCTACAACAAAAATTGCACCAATGTCTTATTCAACATTGATGCAATCTTTTTATGTTACTGTCTACTCGAACTAAAAAAATCAACTTCAGCACATTGCTGTTCTCGGGTGATATAGTAGTTCATACAAAAAACTGTCTTCACGAACTAAAATTACTCTGCTGACTTGATGATTACAGTTGACTGCGGCGGTACAGAAATCTTGCCGTCTTTGAGTTCGGTGTGTGTTGAACTGCTTTCGGGGATAAGGTCTGCACGGAGAGTTGCATTCTTAATCATATCGTCTGTGATTGTAAGCTCCTTGGTGTCATTCTTGCTGAAATTGTGAATTATAAGGAGTTTTGAATCGTTGTACTCAACATAGTAAGCACCGACAGTCTTATCATCAAAGCTTTGTGTACCTGTGATTTTACCTCTTGCAATTTCAGGGTTCTGATTTTTGATTTTAATAATTCTGCGGTAGTAGTTAAGGAGCGAATCTTTATCAGCAAGTTGCTGCTTAACACCGCCATTAGTCGGAGCCTCTGCCTCTTCACCGATACCGTTTACGAAAATATCAGGAAGATTGTCGCTGTCAAAAATCATCTGTGTTCTGTATGCCGCATCATTTGTGGTGTTCGGTGCTTTGATGCCGATTTCCTCACCGTAATAAATGAACGGATTGCCCGGTGCGAGCATATAAACTGCGGCGGCAAGTTTCTGCGAAGAAAGTCCCTGTGCCTCAAGCGCATTGCCACTTCTCACCTGATCGTGGTTAGAGAGGAACATTGCATTGATTGCATTCGGGTTTGCCTCTGCCATCTTGTTATCGTAGTTCATAATCTTTTTAACAGTAGCCGCACCGCCCTGAGCAATAATATTGCTTATGATTGTGCCTGTTGAAGTTGAGAACTTGAATGCAAACTGGCTGTCGATGCCGGACTTGTAAAGTTCCTGAATGTCGGAATCATCACTCCAGTTTTCGCCGACCATATAGACATCTTTCTTCATACCCTTGCAGGTATCATAGAACCACTTAAGGAATTCCGTACCGTCGGTATCTTTGTTTGTATAGTACTTACAGGCATCAAGTCTGAAACCGTCAACTCCACGGTCGAGCCAGAACTTTGCAATTTTTGTAAATTCTTCTCTTGTCTTTTTGGAATTAAGATTCCACTCGGGCATATCCTGTGAGAAGTTTGCCTCGCAGGCATATCCGTTTTCAAGGTTAATAACCTGAGTATCGGTATCAAAATATGACGCCTTGTGAATTTCAAAATATTCGGCATTACCGTCAAGCTTATTCTCTGCAACTTCTTCAACTGCTTTTGTAAACAGTGGATTTTTTGAGGAGGCGTGATTGAGAACAAGATCAAGAATTATGTTTATACCACGCTTGTGACACTCTGAAACGAGCTTGTCAAAATCATCAAGTGTGCCAAAATCAGGGTCAATATCATAGTAGTCTTCAACATCGTACTTATGATATGACTTTGAGGGCATAATCGGCGTAAGCCAGATTGCGTCAACACCAAGATCATCACCGGTGTTTGGGTCACCGTCATTAAGGTAGTCAAGCTGTGAGATGATACCCTGAAGATCGCCCGTTTCATCACCGTTTGAATCACAGAAAGAGTTTACAAAAATTTCGTAATAGTTTCTGTATTTATCGGTAGATGCGGTTGCCTTAATATTTGCAATCGGATCGGCAATTTCAGCAGTTTTGCTATCGGATGATTCAGATTTTGACGACGAAGAATCCGAACAACCGGCAAGCACACAACCGGCAAGCATTGCACCTGCAAGAAGAATGGAAAGTATTTTTTTCATAATATCCTCCGTAAAATTAAACGGGCGGCAGCCTGTGACTGCCGCCCGTGAGAGCTTTTGTATAATGGGATTAACCCTTTACGCCGCCGGCTGTTACACCTTCAACATAATACTTCTGCATCTTGAGGAAGAGAAGTGTAATCGGAACAGCAACAACAACAGAACCGGCAAGGAACTGCTTGTAGTATGTGTTCTTGAAGTCCTGCTGAATCATCAGCTGAAGACCGATAGCAACCGTGTAGTTGTCACGGGCATCACCCATAATGATTTTAGCAAGAATGAAGTCGGTCCACGGTCCGATGAATGAGGTAAGAACCGTGTAAACAACAATCGGCTTTGACATAGGAAGAATAATCTTCCAGAAAATTTGGTTCTTGGTAGCACCGTCGATGGTTGCCGCCTCATCGAGAGCCCTTGGAATGGTATCGAAGAAGCCCTTTGAAATCTGGAAGCCAAGACCTGCACCACAGCTGTAACAGATTACAAGAGCAACGAGTGTCTGTGTAAGACCCATAGCCTTGAGAAGGTAGTAAATAGCAATCATTGTCATAAATCCGGGGAACATACCGAGGATCATACCAACATTCATAAACTTTTTACGAGCCTTAAATCTGAGTCGGCTGAATGCGTAGCTGACCATAAGAACTGAAATTGTTGAAATTACGCAGCTAAAGCAAGCAACGATGAATGTGTTAAGGAACCATCTTGGGAAGTTAAGGCTTGCTGTGCCGCCTGCACCTGTGAACAAATCAATATAGTTCTGGAGTGTCCACTCCTGTGGGATAATTGTACTGCCGTAAATTTCAGTACCGCCACGGAATGAATGCATTACGAGATAGATGAACGGAGAAATCCAGATGAAACCCATTACAATAAGGAACAGGTAAACAAAAGCGTTCGCAATGTGTCTTCTTAACTTGTAACTCTTTATCATGAGAACGCCTCCTCATCTTTCATTGATTTTGAGTTGTTATATACAATGAGCGAAAGCGTTGCGCATATAACGAATACCAAAATACCTATCGCGGCGGCAAGTCCGTAGTCCTGAGAGTTCATGGTCAACTTAAACAACCACGTAACGAGGATATCGGTTTCACCGGCCTGATAATACTTCTCGGTTGTTGGACTACCGCCTGAAAGAAGGTAGATAACGTTAAAGTTATTAATGTTACCAACAAACTGAGTGATAAGCTGAGGAGTTGTAACGAAGAGCATATACGGAAGTGTGATAGCCGTAAATGTCTTGACAGGACCTGCACCGTCGATTCTTGCAGACTCATAAAGGTCTTCAGGAATATTCATAAGAATACCTGACATAGAAAGGATGGTGTACGGAATACCTACCCAACAGTTGATGATGATAACTACCCAACGAGCCAGCGTTGCATCCTGATTCAACCACTGAATTTCAACATGGCTGTTTGTGAGGTGTGAAAGCAAGATGTTTACAGCACCGTTTGACTGGAGCATCTGGTTCATGAGAAGAAGTGATACGAACTGAGGAACAGCAATTGTAATAACGAAAAGTGTTCTCCA
>CACXEX010000025.1 GCA_902766775.1 uncultured Ruminococcus sp.
AAGAAGTTGAGAGCATTTCTGCAGTAAAGCAGAAAGAAATTTTGGAGATGTAATATGGCTTTTTTCTCAAAGAAAAAAGATGAGCAGATTGAGGTTTCAAGCCTCAATCTGCCTTCACATATCGGAATAATTATGGACGGCAACGGCCGTTGGGCTAAGAAAAGAGGACTTCCGAGAAAAGCGGGTCACCGTCAGGGCGCAAAAACTTTCAGAACGATAACAAGATACTGTTCTGATATCGGCATAAAGTACCTTACCGTGTATGCCTTTTCAACAGAAAACTGGAAAAGACCACAGGATGAGGTTGATGCGCTTATGTCACTTTTTAAATCATACCTTAATGAGGCGCTTGAGGATTTTAAAGATGACAGTATTGTAGTTAAGTTTATCGGTGATAAATCAGGTTTTAATGATGAACTTCGTGAGTTAATGATCGAAAATGAAGAGAGTTCAAAAGATCGTGACGGAATGGTTCTCAATATAGCTATGAATTACGGCAGTCGTGACGAAATCGTCAGAGCGGTAAAAAATATTTCTGCCGATGTGAAAAACGGAAAAATCAGTACTGACGATATAAATGAAAGCCTCTTCTCGGACTATCTCTATACAGCGGGACAGCCCGACCCTGACCTTATAATAAGACCAAGCGGTGAATATCGGATTTCAAACTTCCTTTTGTGGCAGTCCGCTTACACCGAATTTGTTATAATGAACAAACTTTGGCCTGATTTTCAGAAATCAGACCTTGATGAAGCGTTAAAAATATACTCCTCCAGAAACAGAAGATACGGCGGAGTTTGATGAGAGTTGATATAAAATGAAATCCCTAAAGCCAAGGCTGTTGACAGCCGTTATAGGAATACCACTGTTGCTGATTGTTCTGTTTGTATCAGAACTTTGGCTCCCATTTGCAGGCTTAGTCATAGGAGCGGCCTCGGCATTTATGACAGGTGAGTATCTGCATGCAAGAAAGATGCTCTACAAATTTCACCTTTCAATACCTTGTATGCTGTTTGCTTTTCTGCTTTCGGTTTTAATTACAACAAAGTATCTGTATATTTTGATTTTTGCTTTTATACTTACAGCCTTTGCCGTAATGATTTTTAAGCACGAAAATACAAACTATGCCGATGTTGCCTATGCCGTTTTCGGAACATTTCTGATTTCATTCGGTATGAGTGCAATCCCGATTATCTGCGCATCGTCTGCATCAATAACTTTCTGTTATATCTGTGCATTTGCTTTGCCATGGATGGCGGATGCAGGCGGTTTCTTTATCGGCGCATCCTTCGGAAAGCATAAACTTTGCCCGAAAATCAGTCCTAAAAAAACTGTTGAAGGTGCAATAGGCGGAATACTCTTTTGCGACCTCACAGCGGTAATCATTGGTCTTATATTTCATTTTTGGGTTATGCCCGATGCTAATATTAACTTCTGGGCATTAATTCTTCTCGGCGTAATAGATGCTCCCGTTTCCATTCTCGGTGATTTGAGCTTTTCACTCATAAAGAGAAGCTACGGAATCAAGGACTACGGCTCAATCTTCCCCGGTCACGGAGGAATGCTCGACAGGTTTGACAGCATAATATTTACTGCTCCTGTTCTTGTGGCAATCAATCAATTCATACCTTTCATCACAGTGGGGTAAACTAAAATGGTAAATTCACTTTCAATTCTCGGATCAACGGGTTCAATCGGAACTCAAACGCTTGATGTTGTAGATAAACTCAATTTAAAGGTTTCTGCGCTCACAGCATCAACCAATATAAAACTTCTTGAAGAACAGGTAAGAAAGTACAAACCTGAACTTGCCGTTGTTTTCAACGAAGAAAAAGCAAAAGAATTCAAAGATAATATAGAAGATACGAACACCCGTGTTTTAAGCGGTATGGACGGTCTTATTGAGGCGGCAACACTTGAGAATGCAGACCTTGTTGTAAATTCCGTTGTAGGTATGGTAGGCTTAAAGCCCACACTTGCTGCGGCAAATGCTAAAAAGGACATTGCCTTTGCAAACAAGGAAACGCTTGTAACAGGCGGTAAGCTTGTATGTGATGCCGTCAAGAAAAACGGTGTAAAACTTCTTCCCGTTGACAGCGAACATTCGGCTATCTTTCAATGCTTACAGGGAATGCTTGAAAAGAAAATGCTCAAAAAGCTTATTCTTACAGCGTCAGGCGGTCCATTCTTTGGAAAAACAACCGAAGATTTAAAGAATGTAACGGTTAAAGAGGCACTCAATCATCCGAACTGGAGTATGGGTGCAAAAATAACCATTGACTCTGCTACAATGATGAACAAAGGTCTTGAAATCATTGAGGCGAGATGGCTTTTTGATGTTCAGCCAGAAAACATTGATG
>CACXEX010000026.1 GCA_902766775.1 uncultured Ruminococcus sp.
AAGATGATTGACGGCTCAAAACTCTGCGAGGGTGATGTGCTTCTCGGACTCCGTTCTTCAGGTGTTCACTCAAACGGTTTTTCACTCGTCAGAAAAATATTTGATATCAACGAAGAAACAATTAATGCCGAGTATCCAGAACTTGACAAAACTCTTGGCGAAACATTGCTCACTCCTACAAAAATTTATGTAAAACCACTCCTCGCACTTATGGATAAGGTTGATGTAAAGGCTGTTTCACACATCACAGGCGGCGGTTTCTATGAGAACATTCCCCGTATGCTTACAGACGGTCTTTCTGCTAAAATCAAAAAGGATAATATTCCTGTTCTTCCTATTTTCAAGCTTATGCAGAGAGTAGGCAATATTCCTGAGCATGATATGTTCAACACATTCAATATGGGTGTAGGCATGGTAATCGCTGTTGCTAAAGAAGATGCAGACAAGGCTCTTGAAGTCCTTGCAGCTAACGGTGAAGACGCTGTTGTACTCGGTGAAGTAATCAGCGGTAATGACGGAGTAGTGTTTGAATAATGAAAAATATTGCAGTTCTTGTGTCGGGCGGCGGCACAAATCTTCAGGCACTTATTGATGCACAGAACAGGGGAGAGATAAAAAACGGAAAAATCTCCCTCGTTGTTGCGTGAAATCCAAAAGCTTACGCACTTGAAAGAGCAAAAAACAGCTCAATTGCAACAGAGGTTATCAGAAGAAAAGACTATGCTGAATTTGACAAGTACGATTCTGCTATAACCGAGCTTTTAAAAAGTAAGGGCGTTGACCTTGTTGTTCTTGCAGGATTTATGACTATTCTCGGAAAGCAGTTTATCTCTGCTTTTGAAAACAGAATAATCAATATCCACCCGTCACTTATCCCGTCATTCTGCGGCGAGGGTTATTACGGACTCAGAGTTCACGAGGAGGCTCTCAAAAGAGGTGTCAAGGTAACAGGCGCTACCGCACATTTTGTAAATGAAGTGTGTGACGGCGGTCCTATTATCATTCAGAAAGCCGTTGAAATTCAGAACGGTGACACACCCGAAATTCTTCAGAAAAGGGTTATGGAGCAGGCTGAATGGAAGATTCTTCCAAAGGCAGTTTCACTTTTCTGCGAAGATAAAATTATTGTAAAAGACAATAAAACCGAAATTCTTGATTAACGGAGGAAAAATATGAAACCTGTATCACTTTACAATGACATTGCTTCAACTTCATATCCCGGTAGAGGCATTGTAATCGGCAAAAGTGCAGACGGCTCAAAGGCTGTTATTGCATACTTCATTATGGGCAGAAGCGAAAACAGCAGAAACAGAGTGTTTGTGGAAACCGATGATGGCATCAAAACTCAGGCTTTTGATCCTTCAAAGCTTGTTGATCCGTCACTTATCATCTATTCTCCCGTAAGAGTTCTCGGTAACAAAACTATCGTTACTAACGGTGACCAGACAGATACTGTTTATGATCTTATGAATGAAGGTCAGACATTTGAGCAGTCACTCACAACAAGAGAATTTGAGCCTGACGGCCCTAACTACACTCCACGAATTTCAGGTATCGTTGAGTGTGAAAACGGCAAGATGAATTATGCTATGTCAATTCTCAAGAGTGCTGACGGCAATCCCGATTGTTGCGAAAGATATACATTTACATATGACAAGCCTATAAACGGCCTGGGCAGATTCATTCACACATATATGAGTGACGGCAATCCGCTCCCAAGCTTTGAGGGTGAGCCCACACTCGTAGAAATCGGTAACGATGATATTGACACATTTGCCGAGAAAATCTGGAATTCTCTCAACGAGGATAACAAGGTTTCACTTTTTGTACGCTACATTGACATTGCTTCAAATAAAGCAGAGTCAAGAATTATTAATAAAAACAAGTAATTTATTTTTCGGAAAGGATGAATCCAATGAACGAACTTGCTTTAAAATACGGCTGTAACCCGAATCAGAAGCCCTCAAAAATTTTTATGCAGGACGGTAAAGATCTTCCTGTTGAGGTTCTCAACGGCAAACCGGGTTATATCAATTTTCTTGATGCATTCAATTCATGGCAGCTTGTTAAGGAACTTAAAGCGGCAACAGGTCTTCCTGCGGCAGCATCATTCAAGCATGTAAGTCCTGCCGGTGCGGCAGTTGCAACAGAGCTTTCTGACACACTCAAGAAAATCTATTTTGTAGATGACCTTGAGCTTTCCCCGATTGCAAGCGCATATGCAATGGCAAGAGGTGCAGACAGAATGTCATCATACGGTGACTGGGTTGCTCTTTCCGATACTTGCGATGTTCAGACTGCAATCCTTCTTAAGAGGGAAGTTTCAGACGGTATCATTGCTCCGGACTATACTCCCGAGGCTCTTGAGGTTCTCAAGACAAAGAAAAAGGGCAACTACAATGTTGTAAAATTCGACCCGAACTATGTTCCTGCTCCTATTGAGCATAAGGATGTTTTCGGTGTTACATTTGAACAGGGCAGAAACGAACTCAAAATTGATGAGGAAATGCTCCTTAAGAATATTGTAACAGACAATAAGAATCTTACAGAAGATGCTAAGCGTGACCTTCTCGTTGCTCTTATCACTCTTAAATACACTCAGTCTAACTCAGTTTGCTACGCAAAGGGCGGTCAGGCAATCGGTGTAGGCGCAGGTCAGCAGTCAAGAATTCACTGTACAAGACTTGCAGGTAACAAGGCTGATATTTGGTATCTCAGACAGCATCCGAAGGTTATGAACCTTCCGTTTGTAGACAACATTCGCCGTCCTGACAGAGATAACACTATTGATGTTTACATTTCTGACGATTACGAAGATGTACTGGCTGACGGCGTATGGCAGCAGTTCTTTAAGACTAAACCAGAACCTCTTACTAAAGAAGAGAAAAAGGCTTGGCTTGCAACATTTGAAGGTGTTTCACTCGGTTCTGATGCATTTTTCCCATTCGGTGACAACATCGAAAGAGCAAAGCGTTCAGGTGTTCAGTTTGTTGCACAGCCGGGCGGTTCAATTCGTGATGATAATGTTATCGAAACCTGTAACAAGTACAATATGACTATGTCATTCACAGGTATTCGCCTTTTCCATCATTAATAGAGGTGCAGTTATGAAAATTTTAATGATTGGTTCGGGCGGCAGAGAACACGCTTTAATCAAAAAGCTTCTCGAAAGCCCAAAATGCACAAAGCTTTATTGTGCTCCCGGTAACGGTGGTATCTCAAGAGATGCAGAGCTTGTTGATATCGGAGTTATGGACAAAGAAAATATGGTTAAGTTTGCAAAAGACAATGCCATTGACCTTGTTTTTGTTGCTCCCGATGATCCGCTTGCAGACGGTATGGTTGATGCTATGCAGGAGGCAGGCATCAGAGCATTCGGTCCAAACGCAAATGCGGCAATTATTGAGGCATCAAAGGTTTTCTCAAAGAACCTTATGAAGAAATACGGCATTCCTACTGCAAAATATGAAGTATTCAGCGATGCACAAAAAGCAATTGACTATATCAAGAGCGAAAATACTGCTCCGGTAGTTGTAAAGGCTGACGGTCTTGCACTCGGCAAGGGCGTAATCATCGCTCAAACAGTTGACGAGGCAATTGATGCAGTTAAAGAAATTATGGAGGATAAGAAGTTTGGCGACTCCGGTAACAACATTGTTATTGAGGAATTCCTTACAGGTCCCGAAGTTTCTGTTCTTGCATTTACAGACGGCAAGTGCGTAAAGCCTATGGTCAGCTCAAAAGACCACAAGCGTGCTTTTGACAATGACGAGGGCCTTAACACAGGCGGTATGGGTACAATCAGCCCGAACCCTTACTATACAGACGAAATTGCCAAAGAATGTATGGATACAATCTTCATTCCTACAATCGAGGCAATGAACAAAGAGGGCAGACCTTTCAAGGGTTGTCTTTACTTTGGCCTTATGCTTACTCCTAACGGTCCAAAGGTTATTGAGTACAATGCCCGTTTTGGTGATCCGGAAGCACAGGTTGTTCTGCCAAGGCTCAAAACTGACCTTGTAGACATCTGCGAGGCTGTTATTGATGAAAAGCTTTCTGACCTTGACATTGAATGGGACAACGGCGCTGCGGCTTGTGTTGTTATGGCAAGCGGCGGATATCCTGTTTCATACAAAAAAGGCATAGAGATGTTCGGTCTTGATGATAAAGGCGGTGTTGACGGTGCAATCGTTTATCACGCCGGCACAAAGTACGAAAACGGAAAGTTCTATACAAACGGCGGTCGAGTTCTCGGTGTTACTGCAACGGCAGATACACTCGATGAGGCACTTAAAAAGGCATATGCCGCAGTAGAAAAAATTTCCTTTGAAGGTGCTCATTACAGACACGATATCGGTAAAACTAAATAATATATTAAGAGCCACTCATTAAGAGTGGCTCTTTTCTCAGCCTGCATTTTTAATCTGCAGTCTTAATTTGTCAGAAATCATAGCAATGAATTCGCTGTTTGTAGGCTTACCTCTGTCGTTGTGAATTGTATATCCGAAATATGAATTCAGAACATCAATGTCACCACGATCCCATGCAACCTCAATGGCGTGTCTTATAGCTCTTTCAACTCTTGAAGAAGTTGTTTCGTACTTTTTGGCAACCGAAGGATAGAGCTGTTTTGTCACAGCATTGATAATTTCGGGATGTTCAACAGACATAATGATTGAATCACGCAGGTAGTGGTAGCCTTTGATGTGGGCAGGTACTCCGATTTCGTGGAGAATATCCGTTACTTTCATCTCAATTCCGAAAGCGTCAATAACTCTGCCTTTACCGAAGTTATTTTTCTTGCTCAGATCCGACAGGTCGCTGATAATGGTGCTTAATTCGGAAATGTTATATGGCTTTAGTACAAAATATGATGCGCCTGAATTCATAATTTCACGCTCAAGAACAGGACTGTGAAACGATGAATATACCATAAATACAGGCACTTTCGTACTTTCTCGTGTAATACTTCTCATAACACCGATTGCATCAAGCCTTGTCATAAATGAATCCATCAGTACAACATCAGGGTTTTCTCTCTTTATTTTATCACACAATTCTTCTCCGTCTTTTGCACAGAAAATCACCGAAATATTCTTATCCTGTAAGATATTGAGATTTTCCTGTGTAAATTCGGACGCTTCATCGGTTACGATTAGTTTTATTTTGTTGTTCATTGTGATTTCCCCCAGTAATTTTTGTTGTACTAATATTACCACAAAATGGTAAAGTTGGCAATACCTTCCA
>CACXEX010000027.1 GCA_902766775.1 uncultured Ruminococcus sp.
TTAAGGATAAGCAGAAAAAAGATGACGAGGAGCTTATGGAATACCTCGACAGCTCAATTGAGTAATTATTGAGTAAATCTTAAAAGCTAAATGCGGACCGTTCATTTTTGGGCGGTCCGTTTTTATGAAACTTCATTTTATTTTTCGTGGTGATTTTATGATACGGGAAGAACTTGACCGACTTCTCTGTGACGCCAAAAGCAACGCAGAGCTTAAAGAAAAACTCCTGAAAACCGAACAAAGCGAAAACCCTGTTGACAATTTCTGTTCCCTTTGTCAGTCGCTCGGCTACAAAATCAGTGCCGGCGAACTTTTTGCACTCGGACTTGACGAAAGCGACACCAAACTTCGCAGTGTGAACGGCGGCGGGGTGAACGCAATTGACGGCTGGGATGATGCCTACGAACAATTTATTCTTACTTTGAAATGGACGTAACTATGAAACACTACTTTCCGAAATACTGCGAAAAATTCAAATGCATTGCAAACCTCTGTCCAGACAGCTGCTGCAAGGACTGGGATGTTGTTGTCGATGATACAAGCTTTGATTTTTATAACACCGCCAAAGGCGAGTTTGGCGACAAGCTGAGGTCGCTTATGACAATTGATGAGGACGGCGACAGAATTTTCATCAAGCAAGGCGAAAAATGTCCGTTTTGGAACAGCGATATGCTGTGCGACATCTACATCAACCTCGGTGAAAATCACCTGTGCCACACCTGTAAGGAGTTCCCGAGAATTACTCAGGACTACACCGCCTTTTGCGAACACACGCTCTCGTTTGCCTGTCCCGAGGCGGCAAGGCTTATGCTTGAGTCCGATTTTGACACAAACTTTGCAACCCATATTCCGCTGGATTCATCTGCAGATTACAGCACAACCGAGATGAATTTTCTGCTTTCTGCAAGAAAACGCACTCTTGAAATTCTCTCCGACAATAAAATGCCTTTGCCCGAAAGATTGTGCCGACTTCTTGCGTTCAATGACCGTGTGCAGAATATGCTTGACGATGAAATTTTTGATATTTCATCCATGCCGTCCGATGAATACGAAAAGCAAAACTGCGGTGATATGTCGTTCGTTTTTGATTTGCACAAAACTCTTGATATTATGAGCAAGGAATGGCTTTGTGAGCTTGAAACAACCGCCGAATTTGCAAAGACCAATACGCTGTCAAACCGCTTTGATAAACAGCTCACCGCCTATCTTGACTACTATGTCCGCAGATATTACCTTTCTGCAATCGACAGCATGAATGTCATCTCCACAATCAAGCGAATGGTCTGTGCATACATAGTGACCGCCTATGAACTTGAAAGACTTGAAAATCCAACACAACCCGAAATCGTGAAAATTTTGCAAAGATATTCCAAAGAGGTCGAACACTCCTACGAAAACGGTGAACTCTTAGAGGACGAATTCATCTTCAATCCCCTCTTTTCAACCGATAATCTTATAAGTATTTTATGAAAAAATCCCGAACACATTTTACCGTGTTCGGGATTTGTAGTTTATTCTTTATTTTCGTCCGAATTCTTTTTGTTTCGCTTTTTAACCGAAACAATATCGAGTTCAAACCAGAATGTACTGCCCTTGCCGAGTGTACTGCGAACGCCGTACCTTGCTTTGTGGCTGTCGAGAATACCTTTGACTATCGACAAGCCGAGTCCTGTGCCGATAACGCCACGCTTATGCTCCTTGTCAACCTTGTAGTAACGATCCCAGATGTATTCAAGCTTTTCGGGCGGAATACCGTCACCGTGGTCCGTTACCTCAATGAGAACCTTTTTGCCGTTCACTTTCTGTGTTACTATAACGGTTTTGTCCTCACCTACATAGTTGATTGCATTGTTCACAAGGTTGTAAATTACCTGTGAAATTTTCAGCTCATCGGCAAAGATATAAACATCTTCGTCACTTTCAAACAGAATGTTGTAGCCGTCCTGCTCCTTGAGTTTTGCATACCTTGTGAAAATATTCTTGATACTGTCGGTAAGACAGAATTCCGTTTTTTCGGGCTGAATTGCACCCGACTGAATTTTTGAGAGGTCAAGCAAGTCATTTACAAGCGATGAAAGTCTTGTTGCCTCGTCAATGATAATCTGAATATTTTCGGGAGTGTTTTCACCCGGGAGGTCACGCATAACCTCGCCGTAACCCGTAATCATCGTCAGCGGTGTTCTCAGGTCGTGCGAAATATTTGCAATAAGCTCTTTCTGCAACTTTTCGGTTGCGGCAAGCTCCGTTTTTGCGTAGTTCAGCGTTTCGTTAAGTTCTTCAACCTCAAGGTATCCCCTTGCGTTAAAGTCAACATCGTAGTTTTTCTTTGCAAGTTCCTTTGCCGCCGTGTTTGTCTTTGAAATCGGCTTTGCAATTCTGTGGCTTGCATAAAGTGAAATTATAACTGCCAAAAGTACAAACACAACCGACACGATTGCAAGCTGGTCACGGACAATTTCAACCGTATTTGTCAGCGGTGTAATTGACGATGTGACAATCAAAAAGCACTCGCTGCCGTCCTGGAGATTGATAATATCGGTATATACCATATTCTGAACATTTTCATCGGGAGCGGAAACATACTTTACTGAACCCCTCGACGCTGTGTCGGACGAAGAATATTCGTCAAGAAATTGCTTTTCAAACTTGCCTTTGATGCTGTCCTCTTTGTAGTTGCTCGTGATGAACATATAATGTCCGTCATTCTGTTCGGCAAGCTTGTAGTAGGAATAGACATCGTGGTACTGAATTTTCAGATTTGAAACAGGGTTGTCGTATTCACAACAATATTTCAATGTGAACAAAGATGTTGAATCGTAAACATATACCGAGAGTGAATTGTAGCTTGCAACATTTTCAATCGTTCCCATTGCATTTTTGTTTTCTTCAATCGACTTTGAAATAACCTGTGCGTTCTTTTCAACCTGTGAAGATTTTGTCGCTGTGTAAAACGATTCAAGGAAGAATGTCTGGAACACCCACAACACAATCACAATTGCAAATCCGAACAGAAGAAAATAACACAATAGCTTAAAGTGCAACGGCAGATAGTGGCGGTCAAATCGTTTTTTAGATGGTTTCAAAACGGTAACCCACCCCTCGAAGTGTTACAATACATCTGCTGTATTCGCCAAGGCTCTTTCTGAGAAGTTTAATATGTGTGTCAAGTGTTCTTTCGTCACCGAAGAAATCATAACCCCAGACCTCGCTGATAAGTTTTTCACGAGTGAGTGCTAGACCCTTGTTCTTTACCATATAGAAGAAGAGTTCATACTCCTTTGGTGTCATCTCAATTCTCTTGCCGTCAATTGTAACGATTCTGGCTGAGAAATCAACCGAAAGGCCTTCGTATGTAAACACATCTTTCTTTGCACTTTCTTCGTTCTGAGTGCCCTGTGAACGCTTGATTACGGCATTGACACGCATCATAAGTTCCTTTGGTGAGAACGGCTTAACAACATAGTCGTCACTGCCAAGCTCAAAACCGTGAATTTTATCGTACTCCTCGCCCCTTGCCGAAAGCATAATAATAGGTGTTTTCTTAAATTTTCTGATTTCTCTGCAAGCCGAAAAGCCGTCAAGCTCAGGCATCATAACATCCATAATAATAAGGTCAAAGTCCTCTTTGCGGCAAATTTCAATTGCCTGCATACCGTCAACGGCCTCTTCAACCTCAAAGCCCTCAAATTCGGCATATTTTCTGATAATCTGTCTGATTCTTGCCTCATCGTCAACAACAAGTATCCTGCTCATTTTTGTACGCCCCTTTTTATAATGATTAAGCATCTAAGATGCACAATTTTCCAACTGTTAATTTATCACCCAAATGTGACAAAATTATGTTAATGAAGTGATGTGATAAAGGTTATGTTAATCCGTAGGGGCGTTCATTGGACGCCCGCAAGTAACGGTAGAAATTTTATCACAAACAAATTTATGGAATGAACATAAATATCCGCCCCTACGGTTGTGTACTAAATTAACCGTAAAACGATTATACCACATTTCATTTCTTATTGAAATACCGTTGAAAATAAATTATAATGTATAGTGTTAAATTATGGTACTAAATTCACATTAAGGAGTTCGGATATGGAGATAAGAAAAATCAAGGCGCAGACGGTATGCGATACGGTTAAAAAGCTGTTTACCGACTGCAACTATTTTATCGGCAAAGACATCATGTGTGCCCTTGAAACTGCAAGGGATAACGAAAGCTCGCCTGTGGGCAAAAGCGTGCTTTCGCAGATTATCGAAAACGACAAAATTGCGGCTCGTGAAGAAGTTCCGCTTTGTCAGGACACGGGTATGGCTGTTCTTTTTGTTGAATACGGTGACAAGGTTGTTATTGAGGACGGCAGTTTTGACGAGGCCGTAAACGAGGGCGTTCACAGAGCCTATATTGACGGCTACCTCCGCAAGAGCGTTGTAGACGATCCCGTTTTCGACAGAATCAATACAAAGGACAACACCCCTGCAATTATCCACACAAAAATCATCAGCGGAAATCAGATTAAAATTACCGCAGGCGGCAAAGGCTTTGGTAGTGAAAATATGTCGCAAATAAAAATGCTCACTCCGTCAAAGGGTATCGAGGGTGTTAAGCAGTTTATTCTTGATACAGTTTTTCAGGCAGGCCCAAATCCTTGCCCACCTATGGTTGTCGGTGTCGGAATCGGCGGTACTTTTGAAAGGGCCGCTCAGCTTGCCAAAAAGGCGACTTTCCGTCCGATTGATTCCAAAAATGAGGATGAACGCTATGCACAGCTTGAGGACGAACTCCTCACCGAAATCAATAAAATGGGATTCGGCCCTGCAGGACTTGGCGGCAACACAACCGCAATCGGTGTGAATATCGAAACTTCACCCACACACATCGCAGGAATGCCAGTTGCGGTCAACATATGTTGTCATGCCGCAAGACACGCAAGTGCAATAATCTGAGGAGGAAAAGCTGTGGAAAAGAAAATTACACTTCCGATTACGGATGAAGATATTAAAAATCTCAAAGCAGGCGACAGCGTTCTGCTCACGGGTTCAATCATCACAGGCAGAGATGCCGCACACAAAAGACTTTATGAACTGATTCAGAAA
>CACXEX010000028.1 GCA_902766775.1 uncultured Ruminococcus sp.
AGAGATAAACTCGGTGAGTTTGCGCCGAAATTTGCAGAGCTTAATGACGATGTCCTTTTCGGTGAAGTGTGGAGTAGGGAAGACAAGCTTTCACTCCGTGATCGTTCACTTGTTACAGTTGTTGCACTTATGTCACAGGGACTTGTAGATTCTTCTTTTAAGTATCATCTTATGTCAGCCAAAAACAACGGTATTACAAAGGAAGAAATTGCAGAAATCATTACTCACGCCGCATTCTATGCAGGTTGGCCAAAGGCTTGGGCAGCATTTAATATGGCAAAAGAGGTTTGGACAGAAGTATAATTTGCAAAATGAATTTGTTGCACATATATTTTCCTTATGGTATAATTAAGTACAGTTGTTTAAAATCTTAACTTTTACAAAGGAAAAATATTATGAAAAAAACAAAATTTTTAATCACCTTGCTGATAGCTGTTCTGGTGAGTTTCTCATCAGTATTTTGTGTAAGTGTGTCTGCTGCATCTTCGCCTGATGAGGCGGTGATTTCAGGCAACTATGACAGCATAGAGCCTATTCCCACAGAAAAACCTGAGGATAAGCCTGTAAAGCACGGCAAAGGCTTTTCAAGCGAAGATTATGCCTTGTTCTATACCCAAACAACACTCCTTGCGCTCCTTGCAGGATACTTGATTATCTTCAAGGTAAAGGGTACAAAGACAAAAGAGAAAATGCACAGAAGAAAACTTGACCGAAAGTGAAGTGGAATATGAAAATAAGTGAAATATTTTTAACTGTTCTTTTTATTTTTTCGGCACTTTCGTCTTTACTGACCCAAATACCTGTTATAAGAAATTCGATTGTATTTTTTATTCTCTTGTTAGCACAGCTTTTGTTTGTATTTATATTTCATCACAACATAAAGAAAATGAAAATATACGGTACTGTTATTACTGTGCTTGCTGTATCCAACATTATCAACGGTATTATCGCATGGTGTTGGGCATATCAATCAATTAACAGCATAAGCGTACCAATAAAACAGGGAACGGACATACTTGGAATTGTTATGGCAAAGGCATCATTTGGTATGTTTGCCTACCTTATTTCAGGGATTGCAATAGTTGTTTTTGCAGAATGTATTGTTTCGGTATTTATAAAATACCGAACAAAAAAGAAACAACAGCTTATTCACAACATCTAAAACAAAACGGATTGGCTCAATAAAAATGCCAATCCGTTTTATTATGTTGACACATTAAAACAGCCCGACCAAATTACGGTCGGGCTGATAATTTATGCGCTTTCAGCACTTAATTCTTTAGCTTTTTTCAAAGCAGCATCTTTTTGCTTTTTCTTTTTGATTACCTTGAGTCGGCTGAATTCCTCACGATCCTTTTCATCAAGAGCATCAGAAATAAACTTAACTGTTTCCTCAAAACGTGGAATCATAATGTTCTTAAGAGCGTTCGCTCTCTTCTGAGTTTTCTTGATTGAATCGGCAAGACGGTAAACGCTGTTTTCAATCTCAGCAAGCTCAACAGTAAGATTTTTAACTTCGGTAAACTTAGTGTAAACCTTGTCAATTGCCGAGTTAGTAGTGCGAAGGCCGTAGTGCAAAAAGCTGTGCTTTTCACGCTCTTCAATTGTAAGAATCGGAATTTCAACACCCATAACGCTTCTTGAATCAAGTTTCAAACCGTCCTCATAGGGAATAGCGTTAGAAATATCTTCACAAAAGCCGTTGGTAACATTTGCCGTCTGAAGTGCTGTGTAAGCCTCTGCATAAGCGTCATCAATTTTCTGCTGGATTGCATTTGCATGGTCGATAAGTGTCATCATTTCTCTTATGAGAATATTACGCTTTCTGTCCAGCAGTTCATAGCCGTTTTTGGCAAGTGCAAGGGATTTCTTTGTGTTCATAAGATTGCCCTTGGTAGGTACTGCCTGTACTGCCATAAACGCTCACACTCCTTTCTTCAAACGATTAATCGTTACCCTTGTAATACTGATCAAGCAAAGCATCGTCAACACGGTCAAGTTCTGCTCTCGGCAATGTTGAAAGCAATTCCCAACCAAGGTCAAGACTCTGTTCAATACTTCTGTTTTCATTAAAGCCCTGATTAACGAACTTTGACTCAAACAGACGACCAAACTCAATGTACTTCTTATCAGTAGGAGAAAGTTCCTCTTCACCGATAACTGATGCAAGGGATCTTGCGTCAATTACCTTTGCGTAAGAAGCAAAGAGCTGGTTAGCAAGAGGCTGATGGTCAGCTCTTGTATAGCCTTCACCGATACCGTCCTTCATAAGACGGGAAAGTGAAGGAAGAACGCTTACAGGAGGATACAAGCCCTGTCCCTGAAGTGAACGGTCAAGAACAATCTGTCCCTCTGTAATGTAACCTGTAAGGTCGGGGATAGGATGAGTAATATCGTCGTTAGGCATTGTCAAAATCGGAATCTGTGTAACAGAACCG
>CACXEX010000029.1 GCA_902766775.1 uncultured Ruminococcus sp.
CTTTTATATCATTCTGAGATTCATTCTCAAGAAACCATCCTCTTGTACCGCAAATTGCGTAATCATCAACAACATAAGAGTTATTAAAAAGGATAGAAATTGAATCAAGTGAATTGTTTTTCAGAAATACATCCATTTTTGTCTTGGTGCTCCACCAATAATCGTGGTTGCCTTTAAGGAAAATTTTCTTTCCGGGAAGATTTTCTACAAAAGTAAAATCTGTAAGTGTTTCTTCAAGTTTCATTGCCCAGGAAATATCGCCCGACACAACAACCGTGTCACTATCGGTAACAACTTTTCGCCAGTTATTTTCAAGTCTCGAAACGTAATCGTTCCATCCTGCAAAAATATCCATGGGCTTATCTTCACCAAGTGAAAGATGCAAATCTGCAATAGCAAATAATGCCATTATTCAATACCGAGTGCTCCAAGTACATAATTCTCCATATTATTTACTTCTGTAACATCGGAGAATCGAGCAGTTTTATTTTTAAGGTTTGCAAGAGGTGCAGGTACTTCAGCACCGGAAACCTTATGAAGCTCGTCAACCATATCAAATTCTGTCTCAGGAAGTGTTGCATTTGGCTCAACAGCCTCAAGAACAGCCTTAGAGAACTTATAAGGACTTGCAGTTGATGCGATTACAGACGGAGTCTTGTCGCCTGTTTCCTCAACATACTGCTTGTACACATTGATTGCAACAGCTGTGTGCGTATCGCAAAGGTACTTATCCTGCTCGAACATCTCGTGAATTGTATTCTTTGTATTCTTATCGTCGCAGAAGCCGCCATAGAACTTGTCTTTGATAACAGCCTTTACATCATCGCTTACTTCATACTTGCCCTCTGATTTGAGTGCATTCATCCAACCCTTTGTAACCTCGTCATTATTGCCTGAAAGCTTATAAAGAAGTCTTTCAAGGTTACTTGAAACGAGGATATCCATTGATGGAGAAATTGTTGTGTAGAAGTTTCTGTTCTTATCATAAACACCTGTCTTGATGAAATCAGTAAGAACATTGTTTGAGTTTGACGCACAGATGAACTTGTTGATTGGAAGTCCCATAAGGCTTGCATAGTATGATGCAAGGATGTTACCGAAGTTACCTGTTGGAACAACAACATTAATCTTGTCGCCAAGCTTAATCTTACCGTCATTTACGAGATCGCAGTAAGCTGAAATATAGTAAACAATCTGCGGAAGAAGTCTGCCCCAGTTAATTGAGTTTGCAGAAGAGAAAAGCATATTGTTCTCTGCAAGCTTTTCTGCAACTGAAGGTGTTGTAAATATTTTCTTAACGCCTGTCTGAGCATCATCAAAGTTGCCCTTGATTGCACAAACACGAACATTTTTACCCTCCTGAGTATTCATCTGATGCTTTTGCATCGGACTTACACCGTCAACAGGATAGAAAACAACAATCTTTGTGTGGTCAACATCTTTAAAGCCTTCAAGTGCAGCCTTACCTGTATCACCTGATGTAGCAACAAGAATAACAGCTGTCTTGCCGTCATATTTCTTCTTGAGTGACTTTGTGAGAAGATGCGGGAGAATCTGGAGTGCCATATCCTTAAACGCACATGTTGGACCATGCCAGAGTTCAAGAATATTCAGGGTTGTTCCGTCAAGATTACAATATGAAATAGGAGCAGGATTTTCACCGCCGAATTTCTGAGCAGTATAAGCCTTTTCTACACAATCGCTGATTTCTTCTTCTGTAAAGTCAGAAAGAAAATCAGAGAATACTTTCTTTGCTCTGCCCTTGTAATCTGTTTTCAAAAGTGCCTTGAAGGTATTTTCATCGTACTTAGGAAATTCCTGCGGTACAAAAAGACCGCCGTCTTTTGAAATACCCTGTGCAATGGCCTGTGCCGCAGAAACTACTTCTTTAGCATTTTGTGTGCTGTTGTATAACATTGAAATCTTCCTTTCAAATTGCTTTAAACATCAAGTATTTTACTACATTATTCGCTGATTGTCAAAGTTTTCAAAGAAATTGTACGCATTTTCGTAAAAAATCTTTTTTAAAATGCTTTCGTTGTAGTTATTCCTGAGAAAAAGTTCATAAATTTCGCCTATTGAGTCACTTCCTATAATATCTTTCGGCAAATCACAGCCGTCAAAATCCGTACCAAAGCAAAGAGAATTTTCACATCCGAGTGACAACATATATTCGCAATGTTTTAAAATATCCTTCATACATGCTTTGTTAGGACAGTTATTTAGAAAGGCATTATGCAAATTAAGACCCATAATGCCACCTCTGCTGACTATGATTTTAATCTGCTCATCTGTAAGATTTCTCGGGTTTTGTGTAATTGTCCGTGAATTAGAATGAGTTGCGATAAATGGCTTATTTGTCTGATTGACGACATCATAAAATAATTCATCACTAGCGTGTGATATATCAATTACGATACCGTACTTTTCCATTTCTGAAATGGCAAGCTTTCCGAAATCCGTCAAACCGCATTTATCTTCCGACAAAACACCGGAACCGATTTTATTCTTTTCATTCCAGGTAAGAGTCATTATTCTGACACCGAGTTGTGCAAATCGTTTTACATTTTCGATTTTGCCGTTTAATGCCTTTCCATTCTCAACAGTAAAAAAGGCAGAATTTTGAAACCTTTTAAATGCGTTATCGGTAAACTCTCCGATACCAAATAGTTTAATTCCAAGTCGTTTACATTCTGCGATTAAATAATCGGCAGATTCAAAAAACAGCTTTTCAGCAGCATCACCGTCAAGTGTGTCAGGTAGCCATATAGCATAGCATTGTAACTTGTTTGATTTTGTATCATTATTCAGCTTAACTTCATAGGACTGATTATCAAGGTTAGATTTTTCGGTTACTGCCTTATAGAGCGTGTCGCAATGCAGGTCAAAAAAATTCATAGCAACCTCCTGTCAGAATGCATCTTCAATATAGTTAATGCCGACTAATTTAAGATTATCACTCTTTACAAAAACTTCGCATACATCAAATCGACATTCTTTGTCAATATTGTTTTCATAGATGTATATATCAGCTGTCTTTGAAATTCTCATCTGCTTTTTTCGGCTAACTGCATCAATAGGTTGTGTAAGAGAATTTTCTTTTCTCGTTTTTACCTCAACAAAGGCAATCACTTCTTTGTTTTCAGCTATAATATCAATTTCACCGTAAGGCTTTTTATAATTCCTCGCAAGAATTTTATACTTATGCTTTTTCAGATATTTGGCGGCATAAGCCTCACCTTTATCGCCTGTCTGTTTAGTAGTAAAAATCATTTCTTATTATATATCTTTTTCAAAAAACTCGGTCTGTGATACTTGCAGGGGCCGTATTTAAGAATCGCCTCAATATGAGCCTTTGTACCATAACCTTTATGCTTTGCGAAAAGGTACTGAGGAAACTCTTTGTCATATTCATACAACAGTCTGTCCCTGGAAACCTTAGCAAGAATTGAGGCGCAGGCTATGGACATTGACTTTGCGTCACCTTTGACTATACATTCGCCTTCAATTGTTAAAGGCGGCATTCTGTTTCCGTCAATCATCGCATAGTCAGCTTTTGGCTCAAGGCCTTCAACAGCCCTCTTCATAGCAAGCATAGTCGCATTGAGAATATTCATTTCTTCAATTTCTTCAACGCTTGCAAAGGCTATGCTGTACGCAAGGGCTTGTTCTTTGATTACATCAAATAAAGCCTCTCTTTTTTTCTCAGAAAGTTTTTTGGAATCGTTCACTCCTTCTATAATTGTATTTTCAGGAAGTATTACTGCGGCGGCACACACAGGTCCCGCAAGCGGACCTCGTCCTGCCTCATCAACACCGCAAATATTAAGAAACCCTTTTGCAATATTTTTATTTTCGTATTCGAGCCAATCCATTATTATCTCCCCTGAGGCATTTCAACAGTAATTCTGCCAAGCTTTGCACTTCTGAATTCATCAAGCAACATAATTGCAGCTCTCTCGGTATCTATCTCACCGCCTGAAATAAGCATACCTCTCTTTTTACCAATCATTTTCAAAAGCTCGTAAGAATCAATGTTTTCAATATCTTCATTTTCAAATTTAAACCTTGAAATAAAATCATCTGGTTTAAGCTCTTTAAGAAAATCAAGAAGTCTTACAGCGAGAAGTTCAATATCAAGAATCTGGTCTTTAACTGCTCCAGTGAATGCAAGATGCTCACCGACAACCTTATCGTCAAATTTAGGCCAAAGTACACCCGGAGTATCGAGCATTTCAAGGTTCTTGGCAATTGTGTACCATTGATTACCTCTTGTAACACCGGGTCTATCCTCAACCTTAGCACGATTTTTCTTTACCATTTTATTGATAAAAGAAGATTTGCCAACATTTGGAATACCGACAATCATAATTCTTATTGTTGGGTTCACCATTCCTTTTTCTTTCAATCTGGCAATCTTTTTGCTCATTACTGCATTTACGGCAGGAGCAAACTTGTCAAGGCCTCTTCCGCTTTTACAGTCAACCGGAATGGCCACAAGATTCTGCTTTTTATAATAGTCAATCCACATTTTTGTTGCAGTCTGATTTGCCATATCACATTTATTGAGAAGAATTACTCTAGGTTTGTTTTGAACAAGCTTTGCGAGGTCCGGATTACGACTGCTCACGGGGATTCGTGCGTCAATAATCTCGGCAACAGCATCAACAAGCTTAAGACTTGATTGAATCTGCCTTTTAGTTTTGGTCATATGACCCGGAAACCATTGTATAGTTTGCATTTCACTCATATATTAACATCCTTTAAAATTATTCTATCAATACAAATACTTAAATCTGTCAAGAGGAAAAACAATAAATTGTGCTTTTCCTATCACATCATCAACCGAAACTAAACCTATGCTCTTATCACGGCTGTCAAGAGAAATCATCCTGTTATCACCCATTACAAAAATATATCCTTCGGGAACAACATAAGGAATTTGTAAAGGATTTGACGGCTCACGTGTAAGAGAAGAAACATATGGTTCATCAATTTTTATTCCGTCAACATAAACCGCATTTTTACTGTAATCAACAACAAGTGTTTGTCCTTCAACAGCTATAACACGTTTTATGATTCTCTTTTCAATCTGATTTTCAGCATTTATAGCGACAATATCACCGCATTTCGGCTCATACATAAAGTTAGTAATAAGTATTTTGTCATCACTATGGAGTGTGTCAAGCATAGAGTTGCCGACAACATTGGCATCTCTTATAACAAAAGTAAACATTACCGACATAATTGCAAAGACAAACACTATTGTGCGTGTAAAGTCAAACATATAATCTGTAATTTTTTTATTATTAATTCTAAATTTTATTCGTTGCTGTTGTTTAGGTTTTTGAGGCATAAAACCCTCCGTAAAAAATAAAGCTTATTCCTATTATAAAACAGAAATAAGCTTTTCACAATATCAAAATTTAAATTAACAATAAATTTTTACAATCTTTAGTATCAGTACAGATAACCGAAGTGATTAAGCGGATAAACTACAAACTGTGCCTTACCGATTACATCATCAACATCTATAAGACCAATTTTTGTACTACGGCTATCCATAGAATCCTTTCTGTTATCACCCATAACAAAAATTTTGCCCTCAGGAATAACTTCCGGAATTTCATTGTCGCCTATGTTGTTGCCGTAGGTTGACCCCTCTATGTACGGTTCATCAAGAACAATACCGTCAACAATAATTCGATCATTATCGTAATCTACTTTCACAGTCTGACCCGCAACAGCGATAACACGCTTGATAATCGGACTGTTGTACTCAGCACCGTGAGAAATAACAACGATATCGTTATTCTTAGGTGTGTAAAAAAGATTTGTAACAATTACCTTGTCATTCGTGGCAAGTGTATTATTCATTGATCTGCCTTCAACGTCAACAAGACGGAACAAAAAGATAAGACAAACAACAACAACCGAAATAGCAAACAGAATACATCTTACCCAATCATAGAAGCCGGACATTCCGCCTTCCTCTTTGGCAACAAGAAATTGTTTTTCGGAAATTGACGGTTTCTTATCTACATACATTTCAGGATTAATATCAGAAGAATCGTTCACACCCTCAGGCTTAAGCACAGCCATATTAGCCTCATTGACATTTTTTTTGCTTTTCTTCAACTTTGTCACCTGCTATAAAGAAAAATAGTAAAAAAAGGGACTTAAAAAGTCCCTTTTGATTTCGTGAATTACTTACGAATCTGCTCTTTAACCTTAGCAGCCTTACCAACTCTGTCACGGAGATAGTAGAGCTTGCTTCTGCGAACCTTACCGTAACGAACA
>CACXEX010000030.1 GCA_902766775.1 uncultured Ruminococcus sp.
CGCAACTGACGAGCAGCTTGAGTCTGCAAAGTCAATCATTGAATTAAGAATGGTATCTCAGGGTATCACAGATTATGAGCTTTATGCTGATGCAAAAAGCGACAGAATCATTGTTCGTTTCCCGTGGAAGGAAGATTCCGACCAGAACGCGGTTGAGGCAATCGAAGAGATTTCTTCAACAGCAAAGCTTACATTCCGTCCCGGAAAAGAGTATTCAAAAACTGACATCGATTCAAACGGTGAATATGTTTACAAAACACCTTCGGGCGACACTGCAAAGACAATTCTCATGGACGGTTCCTATGTTGAGAGTGCAACTGCAGGTATGACGACCGACAAGACAACAGGTAAGAATTCCTATGTTGTACAGCTTAAGCTTAAGAGCGACGGCGATAAGAATGGTAAAAAGCTCTTTGGCGACATCACAAAGGAATATCTCAACCAGACAGTATCAATCTGGATGGATGACATTATGCTTTCAGCTCCTACTGTAAACGCAGAGATCACTGACGGTAACGCTGTTATTTCAGGTGACTTCACTGCAAAAGAGGCTCAGGATCTTGCAGCAAAGATCAATGCGGGTGCTCTTCCGTTCCAGCTTGAAACATCAAACTACGGCACAATCAGTGCAACCCTTGGTGAAAACTCACTCGTTGCAATGGCATATGCAGGCGTTATCGCATTCATCATCATTGCAATTATTATGATTCTTTTCTATCGTTTGCCCGGATTTGTTGCAGTTATCTCACTTCTCGGTCAGATGGGTCTTGCAATTGCGGCTGTATCAGGTTACTTCCCGGTATTCTCGTCATTCACAATGACACTCCCCGGTATTGCGGGTCTTATCCTTTCAATCGGTATGGGCGTTGACTGTAACGTTATTACAGCTGAGCGTATCAAGGAAGAACTCAAGGCAGGAAGAACTCTTGACGGTGCTCTTGAAAAAGGTACAAAGAATTCACTTTCCGCTATCGTTGACGGTAACATGACCGTTATTATCGTATCAATTATCCTTATGCTTGTATTTGGTCCTGCAAACATTCTCTCCATTATCTTCGGTGAGTCAACAACAGGTACTATCTACTCATTCGGTTACACACTTCTTGTCGGCGTAATCGCCAACTTTATTATGGGTGTATTCTGTACAAGACTTATGCTCAGAAGTGTTGCAGGCTTCAAGTTCCTGCGTAAAAAATGGTTGTTTGGAGGTGCTAAGAATGACTGATAAGACTCAGACAAAGGCAGTTTCAAAAGCCCCCCTTACAGACGAGGAATTTGCCGCAAAGTATAACAGAGGCAACAAAATTATTGACTTTGTAGGTCACAAAAAGATTTTCTTCGGAATTTCTCTTGCAATTATTATTATCGGTATCATCTGCAACTGTATTTTTGGTACACAGCTTGACATTCAGTTCTCAGGCGGTGCTACTCTTAAGTTTAGTTACAGCGGTGAAATCAATCAGTCTGAACTTACTGATTTTATCCAGGTTAAAACAACTGAGGACAGAATCACTACTACATATGCTCAGGACCTTATGGGTGACGGCGGTACAACAGTAACGGTCCAGTTCTCAGGTAATGACTCTATCAAGACAGACATTCAGAAGAATTTGGAATCAGATCTTCAGAAACAGTATCCCGATAATGACTTCAAGTGCCTTGAGTCCAACTCAGTTGATGCTTCAATGGGTTTCAGCTTCCTTCTCAAGTGTCTTACTGCGGTTGCAATCGCAGCTGTATTGATGGTTCTTTATGTGACAATCAGATTTAAGAAAATCGGCGGTCTTTCAGCAGGTGTTATGGCTCTTGTAGCCCTCTTCCACGATGTTGCAATGATTTACTTTATGTATGTAATCTTCCAGATGCCGATTGACGCAAGCTTTATTGCCGTAGTTCTTATGATTCTCGGTTACTCACTTAACGATACAATCGTTATCTATGACCGTGTTCGTGAAGAAAAGAAACTTGTCGGCAGCAAGACAGATGTCGGCAAAGTATTCAACCTTAGCTGTACAAAGTGTATTAAGAGAACAATTATGACTTCTGTTACAACACTTTCAGCTATCCTTGTTGTTTACGTAGTTGCTTGTGCATTTAACATCACTTCTGTTCAGAGCTTTGCTCTTCCGATGATTATCGGTATTATCTCAGGTTGTTATTCATCAATCTGCATCGCAGGTCCGCTCTGGGTTATGTGGCAGCATCACAAAAAGGCAAAGAAAGTTGCCGCAAAAGCTGCATAAAACAGCCTTCGGATAATTTGTCCGATTCTGCAAATAATAAAATGGGGTTGCATAAAATATTTTATGCAATCCCTTTTGTCTATTAAGATATTCAAGCAATATTTGGAGCGATATATGAAAAAACTTGTTTCAATTTTCCTTTTTGTCGCAATCATGTGTGGAATGTTTTCATTTTCGGGTTGTGGAAAAACGGCAAAGGTTCAGAAATCTGACGGTAAAATCAGCATTGTTACAACAATTTTTCCTTATTACGATTTTGTAAGGCAACTTGCCGGTGATAAGGCTGATGTCCGTCTGTTGCTTTCTCCCGGAAGCGATCCCCACAGCTATGAGCCTTCACCGTCCGATATTGTCGCAATCGAAAACTGTGATATCTTTATTTACAATGGCGGTGAGAGCGATGAATGGGTTGACGGTGTCCTTTCCTCAATTGAAAACAAAAATGTTAAGGTTATGAAGATGATGGAATATGTTCCGCTAAGACACGAACAGTCTATGGACCATACTCATAAGCATAACGAACACGAAAATATGAGCGAGCATGATGAGGGACACGACCACGAAGAAGGGGAAGAGTATGATGAGCATATCTGGACATCAATCAGAAATGCGGAGCGTATGTCTGCCTCAATAGCAGATGAACTGATTTCCGTTGACAGCAAAAACTCGGATTACTACAACGAAAGAAAAACCGATTATATTTCAAAGCTTGACGCACTTGATAAAGACTTTTCCGAGGTTGTGAAGAACAAAAAGCGTGATACGCTTGTTTTCGGTGACAGATTTCCTTTTTTGTATTTTGTGAGCGATTACAATCTCGGCTACGAATGTGCTTTCCCAGGATGCAGCCATGACACTGAACCGAGTACGGCGGTTGTATCTCATCTTATTGATTTTACAAGAGAACACGATATTCCCGTTGTATTCTATCTTGAACTTTCAAGTGCTAAGATTGCTCAGATTATCTCCGAAGATTCATCTGCCAAGACAATGCAGTTTTCTTCCTGCCACAATGTTACAAAGGAAGATTTTGAGAACGGAGCTACCTATATTTCTGTTATGGAACAAAACCTTAAAGCATTAAAGGAGGCACTGTACTGATGTCACTTATAAAAATAGAAAATGCCTCACTCGGTTATGAGGGAAAAACGGTTGTCAAAGATATTTCAATTGATATAAAAGAAAGAGATTACATCTGCATAGTGGGCGAAAACGGTTCGGGCAAAACAACTTTGATGAAGGCTCTTCTCGGACTTTTAAAGCCTCTGAGCGGTTCAATCACATACGGTGACGGACTTAAGCAGAATGAAATCGGTTATCTTCCGCAGTCAAGTGATATTCAGCGTGACTTTCCTGCATCGGTAAGCGAGGTTGTGCTTTCCGGTTGTCTGAATAAAAAACACACCTTTTTCTATTCAAGAGAGCAGAAAAAATCTGCTGTGGAAAATATGAAACTCACGGGTATTTATGACCTTCGTAAAAAATGTTTTCGTGAGCTTTCGGGCGGTCAGCGACAGCGTGTTATGCTTGCCCGTGCCTTGTGTGCAACTCACAAATTGCTTATTCTTGACGAGCCTGTAACAGGACTTGATCCAATGGCTATGGCTGACATGTATGCTCTCATCAAAAAACTTAACGAGAGCGGTATTACAATTATTATGGTTTCACACGATGTAAATTCGGCTGTCAGCAATGCGTCAAAGATTTTACACCTTGCCAAAAACTATTATTTCTACGGAACTGCACATCAGTATCTTCATTCGGAAGTGGGCAAGCGATTTATTCTCAGCGATTGTCCGTGTGACGAATGTCAGCACAGGGTTCACGGAGGTGCAAAGAATGTTTGATATGATTTTTGAAATGTTTTCTTACAATTTTATAGTCAGAGCGTTCATTGTCGGTACACTTGTTTCTCTGTGTGCGGCTCTTCTCGGCGTAACCCTTGTCCTCAAGCGCTATTCGATGATAGGTGACGGACTTTCCCATGTTGGATTCGGTGCACTTGCGGTTGCTGCGGCGCTCAATCTTGCACCGCTTGAAGTTGCTGTTCCTGTAATTATCATAGCTGCATTTCTGCTTTTGAGACTTTCCGAGAACAGTAAGATCAACGGTGATGCGGCAATTGCCATAATTTCGAGCACAGCACTTGCGGTCGGTGTAGTTTTTGTAAGTGTGTCAGGCGTCAATACCGACCTCAACTCATATCTGTTCGGCAGTATTCTTGCCACCACAACGGCTGATGCAATTATGTGCGGAATTCTTGCACTTGTAGTAATCGTAATATTTATTTTGTTCTACAACAAGATTTTTGCCGTAACCTTTGACGAAACATTTTCAAGGGCAACAGGTCTTAAAACGGGTGTGTATAACACTGTAATTGCACTTTTGACAGCCCTCACAATCGTAATCGGTATGAGAATTATGGGTACACTGCTTATTTCCGCACTTATAATTTTCCCTGCACTTTCTTCTATGAGGGTCTGCAAAAAGTTCAAGTCGGTAATTCTCTGTTCGGGTGTGCTTTCACTCTGCTGTTTCTTTGTCGGTATGTGCGTGTCATATTCCTGCGACACTCCGACAGGTGCAAGCGTAGTAATAGTCAATGCCGCCGTTTTTCTCATATTCTGGCTGATTGAATTTATAAATTCTAAAATCAGAAAAAATAATTCTGTATAGGAACTATAAAATATTTTCAACTAACGGGAACTCGCTTTCTTTAATGGAGGCGAGTTCTTTTTTTGCCTGAACACTTTCGGCAAAGTACATATCACGGTTTCCTTTTTGCGCAAATGCAGTCATTCTTGAAATACTCAGCCCTATGTCGTCAACATAATCGTGTATGAGCAGAGTGTCAATCAGTTTTGCATTGTCATACCATTCTTTTTCCGTTTCTTCACAGATTTTCACTGCGTCCTCAAATTCAAGCTGATTCATCAGTCTGTCAGCGTGTTCGATTTTAGATATGAATGAGTCAGTCTTGCCTGAGATAAATCCTGTTTCAATAGATGCAAAGCAAAGTGCCGCCAATATCAGTGAAAGTGCAATATAAATTCTTTTCATATCGTCATTCCTTCTTTATAATGTTGTAGTTTCCAAGTGCGTCAAGCGTCATAAGAAAAACATTATTCTGCTTTATATTTTTCTTTTGCAGAATTTTCTTTACATAATCTTTTTCTTTTTCACAGAGATTGAGGGAATTTTCGAGAATTTTTCCGTTGCTGACAACTACGGTTTCAATCTTGTTGTCCTTGATTTTTAACCCGAAATCCTCGGCAGAAGGCTGCCTCTTTTCAGGCTTTTCAAGCACACTTACTTCGCCGTTTGTTTCTACAATGCAGTATTGAACATCTTCAATCGAAAAAACTCCCTGTTGCCTTAAGCGTACACTCAAATCCTCTGTTGTAAGTCTTAACTTTTTCATTGCCGATTGCAGAATTTTTCCGTCTTTAATTACAATAACAGGTTTTCCGCATACAAGACTTCTGAAACCGCTCCATTTCATCATTATGACGCTTGCCGTAATCTCCAGTGCAACTAATATTGCTACGGGAATAACTCCGCTCAAAAGCGGTTGAGATGTGTTCTGCATAGGAATTGATGCAATATCGGACACTATCATTGTGATAACAAGCTCACTCGGCTGCATATCACTAATCTGCCGTTTTCCCATCAGCCTAACTGCCAAAATTACAAAGGCATAGAGTAAAATTGTTCTGATTATTGAAATTAACATAATATCACCGTTACTAATATTTGCATAATTTGAGACGATATACCGCAAAATAAAAAGCAGATATGTAAAGACGGTGATTAAATGTATAATTCGTTAAAAGAAAATATTGCTACCTTAAAGCAGTTGTTCAAAAGTTCGGCAGACTTTACCGTTCGTGAAATGGACTTAAAAGGAAAGTGTAGCATAAAATCCGCAATAATCACAATTGAAGGAATGTGCGGAAAAGATGTACTGGCTTTGTCCGTGATTAACCCATTGCTTGATTATCACTTCGATTGTGCAAGTTCTGATGAGATTTTTGATACGATTAAGAATACTGTATTGACATCAAGCGAAATTGTAGAATTTACGACAATTGATGAGGCAATTAGCTTTTCCACATCAGGCTTTGCGGTGCTTATGGTTGACGGTTGCAGCCGTATGCTTGCAATCGGAGCACAAGGATTTTCATTCAGGAGTGTTTCAGAACCCGAAAGCGAGGTAGTGCAGAGAGGCTGTCGAGAAGGCTTTACAGAACCACTCAGAATCAATATGACTTTAATAAGACGAAGAATAAAAAGTCCCGACCTCGTTTTTGAAACCATAACAAGCGGATACAGTTCAAACACGCAGATGATGATTTGTTATCTTCAAAACAGCGTGTCAAAGCAAATTCTTAAAACAATAAGAAAACGGCTTGAAAACTGCAATCTGAAAATGATTCTTGCATCTGGATATTTAAGCGAATATCTTGAGGACAACAGTTCAAAATCGCTTTTTTCCGGTGTCGGAATTTCCGAAAGACCTGATACTGTCTGCGGAAAGCTTTCAGAGGGCAGAGTGGCAATTCTGATTGACGGAACGCCGTCAGTAATAATCATTCCGCACCTATTTGTCGAAGAATTTCAAAGCGTTGACGATTATTCAAACCGACCGTATTATGCGGCATTCATACGGATTTTAAAGTATATTTCATTCTTCATAGCCGTATTTTTACCGGGAATATACACGGCATTTGCTCAGTTTCACCCTGAATATTTTCCAACGGGATTGCTTGTGAAAACATCCGATTCGTTGTCGCAAACCCCCTTACCCGTAACGCTTGAAGTCATTCTCATAACCTTTATCTATGAGGTTATGAGAGAGGCGGGGTTGCGTATTCCAAAACCGCTTGGACATGCTGTCAGTATTGTGGGTGCGCTTGTAATCGGCGAAAGTGCCGTCAGCGCAGGTATAATCAGCTCGTCAACTCTTATGGTTGTTGCAACTGCCGCAATATGCAGTTATGTCACATCTGCACTCTATCCGCCAATTATGGTGCTGAGATTTTTCTGCGTTCTCGCAGGCGGAATGTTTGGATTGTGGGGGATAGTTCTGCTCACTTGCGGAGTGCTTGTCAATATGTGTTCCAAAACATCAGTCGGTGTGCCGTATATGTCATCGCTTGCACCGTTTTCATGGCGTAGTATGCGTGATGTTTTTGTCAGAGCAGGTTGGAAAAGCCTATCAAAACACACAATCAAGGTTCAGAAATTTCCCGAAACGGAGGAGATGTAATGCAGTCAAATGTAACTTTTCCGTCAAAAAGGCTGATGCTTTCACTTTTTGTATGCTCTGTTATGCCGGTTATGTTAATGGGGCACAGCTTTTTGCAGAGCGACAATATTTTTTCAAGCCTTGTGTCAATCGGATTCGGAATAATTTTTATGTTGTTGTGCTTTGTTCCTTTTTATTCGATAAAACACAGATCAAGGCTTGATTTTTCGGCATTTGCAAAAAACACATCACAAACAGGATTTCTCTTTGTTTCGGCGTATTATTGTATGTACTTTACCGTGATAACAGTTTCGTTTCTCATCAGATTCTGTGATATGTTCGTGTCGGGTGTCAATCCCAGTGCAAATACAAAGGTAATTGCCTTTCTGATTCTATGTGTTTGTGTTTATGGAGCGTCAAAGGGGATAAATCCGCTTTCAAGAGTCAGTATTTTTGTGTTTGCATTTCTGATAATTGCCTTTGCCGTGATTTTTTTCGGTAATATAAAATCTTTTGAATTTGCACCCAACAGCACCTTTTTAACGCCTGATTTTTCAAATATTCAGAGCAATGTTGCAGACTGCCTTATCTTTGCGTTTCTTCCCGTTGTTTTCGGGTTCAATTCTACAAGCACAAAAAATCTTTCGGTAAAACAGCCTGTAATTATAACGCTTGTGATATTTGGCACATTGGCACTGACTTTGTTTTTTACCGATTTTGTAACAGGTGCATATTCTGTTCAACAACCGTTTTCGGTTCATCTCCTTTCAAGAACAGCATATTTCGGTGATATGAAGGGCTTTGACAGCTTTTATCTTGCCGCAGTAACTGCCTGTGTGTTTGTTTTTGCGACGGCTGTTCTCATCAGCGTTTCAAATTGCATAGTTAATACTTCATCTAAAAGAACTTTGCTTTTTGTTGCGATAATTGCGTTGATAATGTTTGTGCTTTTTGTTTGTGCCGACAGTTATAGTGCCGTAAAAGAATTATTGCTAAATAATATTTTCCTTACTGTGCTCAATTTTATTTCCGCACTTCTGATTCCGGGAATTTATATTTTTATCTATCGGAGAAAGCTATATGATTAAAAAATTATTTTTAATACCGTTTTTTGCAATTGTATTGATTTTCAGCGGCTGTTCTAATTCAAACCGTATTGATACTTCGTCGCTTGTTCAAACGATTACGGCGGAAGATAAATCGGGCAAAACCGTGTATAATTTCTATCTGCTTGAAAACAGCGAAGATGTTCAAAGCATTTCGGTTGAGGCTGAAAGCCTTGAAAAGGCGGTGGTTTCTGCCAAAGAAAACTATATTCCAATGCTCACCCTCTCAAAGCTTGAACTTTTTCTTATTGATTCAGAACTTGGCGAAAAAACACTTGAAACGGATATAAAATATATTTCAAGAGAAAGTATGATTTCACCTTTGACTTATACCGCCTTCTCCGATTCCAAAACTTTGCAACTTTTTTCAAAAGATAAAGATGCTTTAAAAAAAGTAAAAGAGCATATTCTTCTATTAAAGAATAATGCTAAAGGACTTTCCGTGACATCTTTATCCATATTCAATAATTTTAAGGGTGAAAACAACGGCTATTTGAGTATTTGTTATATTAGTTCCGAAAAAGAATTAAAAGCCGACATTGTTAAAATAGTAACACAAAAATGAGAAAATTTTATTAAAAATTGAAAAATAATTCACAAAAAGACTTTATCAGAACAGCAATATGGTGTATAATAGCAGTAAGTATATTAAAGCAAATTATATAAAGGATAGGACGATGATTTATGCCTGTTGAATTTTCTGTTCCGCTATCGCAAATTGTAGAGGCCTTGAATCTCACAGAGGTTTATGCCGCTGAAAATTTCAAGGAAATTAATATATCAACCGTAGAAATTAACAGACCTGGACTTGAACTTACAGGTTATCTCGAATTCTTTGATAACAAGCGAATTCAAGTCCTCGGTAATACAGAGTTCTCGTACCTCGGCCGTTACGGCCCGGAGGCTCAGAAAATGGTTATTGATTCAATTTTCAGTTTCGGCCCTCCTGCTGTAATTATATGTCGTGATATTGAACCATCGAATGCAATTCTTGAAAGTGCAAAGCTCCACAAGGTGTCAATTTTCAGCACACCGCAGAGTACATCAGACCTTACTGCGTCACTTGTACAGTACCTCAACAAAGAGCTTGCACCGAGAATTACCCGTCACGGTGTTCTTGTTGAAGTTTACGGCGAAGGCTGTCTGCTTACGGGTGACAGCGGTGTCGGTAAGAGCGAAACCGCAATTGAGCTTATCAAGCGTGGCCACCGTCTTGTTGCCGATGACGCCGTTGAAATCAGAAGAACTTCACAGACTACTCTTTACGGTCAGTCCCCTGAAAATATCAGACACTTTATTGAACTTCGTGGTATCGGAATTATCAATGCCAGAAAGCTTTTTGGTATGGGCGCCATTAAGCAACAGGAAAAAATTGATATGGTAATCAACCTTGAACAATGGGACAGCTCAAAGGTGTATGACAGAATGGGACTTGACAACGAGTATATGAAGATTCTCGGTGTTGAAGTGCCAACGCTTACAATTCCCGTAAAGCCCGGCCGTAACCTTGCCGTAATTATCGAGGTTGCCGCCATGAATAACAGACAGAAAAAAATGGGTTACAATGCCGCAAGAGAACTCCTTAAGAACCTCGGAATGGCTGTTGAAGATCTTCCGCCTTCACCAAAGGTAATTGTAGATACATGGGAATAATTTGCAATATTTAAAATTTTACTGTAATACAGAGAACAGAAAATTCATATTTTAAACTAACAACGGAGGGTAATTTAATGGACACTACCGATATTATATATAACTGTGCTCAGAAGCTTGACTGTGATGCAAGACGATTTGAACCGATGAGCAGACACACTTCGTTTAAAATCGGCGGAAAAGCAGATGTTTACATAAGAGTAACAAATCTTTCTCAGCTGATAAAAATTTTAAAGGAATGCGATGCCTGTAAGGAAAAGTATATTCTCCTCGGCAACGGCAGTAATGTTCTTGTTCCCGATGAGGGAATCCACGGCACAGTTCTCCGTCTTGACGGTGATTTCAGAAATATCTCATTAATTGATGATACAACAATCTACTGCGGTGCAGGTGCGGCTCTCGGAAGCCTTTGCAAGTTTGCACAGAAGTGCGGACTTTCGGGTCTTGAATTTGCGTGGGGAATCCCCGGAACTGTCGGTGGTGCTGTGTTTATGAATGCAGGCGCATACGGCGGTGAGATGAAAGATGTTGTTTACAGCGTTTCTCACATAACGAAGAACGGTGATATTGGTAGAATTGATGCAGACAACCTCGAGTTCGGTTACAGAACAAGTGTTTACCGTAAAAACGGCTGCATAATCACGGGCGCTGTTTTCAAACTCAAAAAGGATAATCCCGATGAAATCCAAAACAGAATGAATGACTATATGAACCGCCGTTCAACAAAACAACCGCTTGAATATCCGAGTGCAGGCAGTGTGTTCAAAAGACCCGAGGGCGCATTTGCGGGTGCGCTGATTGAGCAGTGCGGACTCAAGGGAAAAACAGTAGGCGGTGCTCAGGTAAGCGAAAAGCACGCAGGATTTATTATAAATAAGTCAAAAGCCACTGCAAATGATGTTAAACAGCTTATATCCAAAATTCAGAAAACAGTGAAATCTGAAACAGGCTACAAGCTTGAATGTGAACTTATTTTTCTTTAAAGTAAAAAAGGTGTAATTTTATGGAATTTGTAATCATTACAGGAATGTCGGGCGCAGGCAAAACAGGCGCTCTTCATGTACTTGAAGACATCGGCTACTATTGCGTTGATAACCTTCCCTCAAGTCTCCTTTCAACGCTATACAAACTTTGCCTCAAATCTGAAGATGATTCAATGAAAAGGGTTGCTGTTGTTGTCGATGTAAGAGGTAACGAAAAATTTGAGGAAATGTGTTCTCAGATTGAGCGCTTTAAAAAACATTACGATAATGTAAAAGTATTGTTTTTTGACGCAATGACGGACAGGCTTGTTGTCCGTTACAAGGAAACCAGAAGACGACATCCTCTCTCTGAAAAGCTTAAAGACGGCTCTGTTCTTTCAGCCGTTGAACTTGAAAGAGAACTCCTCTTACCTGTTAAAAGAATAGCTGATTACAACATTGACACTACATATATGTCGAACAAACAGCTCCGTGAGCGAATTATGTCAATGTTTATGGATGACACATCACAGGGTATCACGCTCACATTTATGTCATTCGGTTTCAAATACGGAATTCCGCTTGAGGCAGACCTCATTATGGATGTTCGTTGTCTGCCGAATCCCTTCTACATTCCCGAACTCAAGCACCTTACCGGTCTTGACAAAAAGGTTCGTGATTATGTTCTTGAAAGCGATGAAACAGCAGAATTTCTTAAACGACTTTTAAATATGCTTGATTTTTCCGTACCGCTGTATCTTAAAGAGGGCAAGAGCGAACTTGTTGTCGGCATCGGTTGTACAGGAGGAAAGCACAGAAGCGTTACAATTGCAATGCAGCTTAATGACCATTTTCTCGCAAAAGGCTATAAATGCGTTATTCAGCACAGAGATATTGACAGGTAAGGTGCAGAAATGTCATTTTCTTCGGATGTAAAAAAAGAAATTTGTTCGGTTGAACAGTTTGACCGTGAAGCCCTGAAAGCGGAGCTTTACGGAATGCTTTTGTTCAGCAGAAATTTTTCTCCGAACAAAATAACCTTTACAACAGAAAGTAATTATGCGGGAAACCGCCTTATATTTCTTTTACGGAATTTATATATGCCGATTATTGAAAAACAGTCGGCTTTACGAACAAAATCAAGCGACAGCCATCTTTACAAAATAATTGTGGTTGACGAAAACGATTGCAAGCGTATTTTTGAGGATTTCGGCCATATGGACGGTCAGATTACTCTGCGTGTAAACAGGGCGAATCTTTCGAGCGAGGAGCTTTCGCAATCATTTTTGCGTGGTGTTTTTCTGAGTTGCGGTTCGGTATCCGACCCGATGAAAAGCTATCACCTTGAATTTTGCGTTCCGCACAAAAATCTTTCTCAGGATTTGTGCAAGATTCTTTCTGAAATAACCGAATGTACTCTTACACCCAAAACGGTTGTCCGCAGCGGCAGTTACATTGTTTATTTCAAAGAGAGCGAGCAGATTTGTGACTTGCTCACCTACATAGGCGCTCCGATAAGAGCAATGGAAATTATGGGTACAAAGGCAATAAAACAGGTTCGCAACAATGTAAACCGCAGAATTAACGGAGAGGTTGCAAACATCGGAAAAATCGCAACGGCATCGGCAAGACAGCTTGATGCAATCGAACATATAAAAAATACGATTGGAATAGAGTCTTTGCCCGAAGATTTGCGTGAAATTGCATATTTAAGACTTGAAAATCCCGATATGTCGCTCCGTGATCTGGGTCAGAATCTTTCAACCCCAATCAGCCGAAGCGGTGCAAATCACCGTATGCAAAGACTTCTTGAATATGCAGGTACAGAGGTAAAAACTAATGGAAAATAAAAATATGACTTTTGAACAGGCAAACGAATTGCTTGAAAAAACAGTTACAAAAATGGAGAGTGGTGAACTTACCCTCGAGCAAACAATGGAGGAGTACGCAAAAGCGTGTGAACTCCTTGCTTATTGTATGAAACAGCTTGAACAATGCAAGGGTAAAATTATTGATATAAACGAGAGAATTTCAAAGCTTTCAAAGGGTGATAACAATGACTAAAGATTATGCAAAAATTACCGAAAACGCTTTAAAAAGCTATCTGCCGAGTACAGATTGCCGTGAAAAAAAGCTGATTGATGCAATGGCTTACAGCCTTGAGGCAGGCGGCAAGCGTGTCCGTCCGTACCTTGTATTTTCGTTTAACAGCCTTTGCGGCGGAAGTGAAGAGTCTGCAACAGCATTTGCCTGTGCGGTCGAAATGATTCACACATATTCTCTTATTCACGACGATTTGCCTTGTATGGATAATGATGACCTCAGAAGAGGCAAGCCGTCAAACCACAAGGTTTTCGGTGAGGATATTGCATTGCTTGCAGGCGATGCACTTCTTACGCTTGCCTTTGAAACTCTTACAAACGAAAGGACCGTAAAAGTCTGCGGAACCCCCGCCTGTTGCAGAGGCGTTTCCGTACTTTCGAAATATGCCGGTGCGGTAGGAATGATCGGCGGTCAGGTAATTGACCTTATGAGCGAAAATACAAACGCTCCGATTGAAGTCCTCCGTGAAATGGACTACAAAAAAACAGCTTGCCTTATCAAAGCCGCTTGTGAGCTCGGCTGTATAAGCGCAGGTGCAAATGATAAGCAGATTAAAGCCGCATCCGAGTTTGGCGAATGCATCGGCATTGCGTTCCAGATTCAGGACGATATTCTTGATGTAACTTCATCTGACGAAGAGCTCGGCAAGCCTGTCGGCAGCGATGCTGAGAACAGCAAGTCTACCTACGTTTCACTTCTCGGAATTGAAAAGTGCCGTGAACTTGTTGACGAACTTACCGAAAAGGCTGTGAACGCACTTCAGGGCTTTGACGGTGATACAAAAGAGCTTGAAAATTTTGCTTATAAACTTGCAAAGAGAAATAAATAATTCTCTTTTAGAATTTAATTATACGGATAGGAAAAAATTATGGGTGAGTACGAACTGCTTTCTAAAATTAAATCACCGAATGATGTCAAAAAGCTGAATGATGAACAGCTTAAAGAGCTTTGTACGGAAATAAGAGAAAAGCTTGTAGAAACCGTTTCGGTAAACGGAGGACATCTTTCACCAAATTTGGGCGTAGTTGAACTTACCGTTGCTCTCGAAAGAAGTTTCAACCTGCCAAAGGACAGCATTGTCTGGGATGTCGGACATCAGGCATATACCCACAAGCTGTTGACGGGACGCTATGAAAAGTTTGATACAATCCGCAAGAAAGACGGAATCTCTGGCTTTCCAAAGCGTGCCGAGAGCAAATACGATGATTTTAACACAGGTCACAGCAGTACCTCAATATCAGCCGCATATGGAATTGCAAGGGCAAAACACCTTATGGGCGACCAAAGCTACACTGTTGCCGTAATCGGTGACGGTTCGTTTACAGGCGGCCTTGCTTTTGAGGGAATGAACAACTCGGGCAGGTATAACAAAAACTTCATTGTTGTTCTTAACGATAACAAAATGTCAATATCGCCGAATGTCGGTGCATTGTCACGATACCTTACCACTGTAAGAATTCAGCCGTGGTATATGCGTGTCAAAAAAATAACCGAAAAAATCCTTTCACACATTCCGCTTGTCGGAAAACCGCTGAAAAGATTTTTACAGGGCGGAAAGTCTAAACTTAAAAACCTTGTGTATAAAAACACTCTTTTCGATTGCTTTGGTTTTACCTACCTCGGACCTATTGACGGTCACAATATTGATGAACTTGAAAATGCGTTTGAATGTGCCAAAAAGGTGAACTCTCCCGTTCTTGTTCATGTTGTCACCAAAAAGGGTAAAGGCTATCAGCCTGCAGAGGATAACCCCGGCGGATTCCACGGAATAGGTCAGTTTGACATTGATTCTGGCGAACCGCTTTCAAGCCACAAGGGATTTTCCGCAGAGTTCGGAAAGACAATGTGTGAGCTTGCCGAGCAGGATAAGAAGATTTGTGCAATCACGGCCGCAATGTCAGGCGGCACGGGGCTTACCGAATTTTCAAAGCTTTATAAAGAAAGATTTTTCGATGTCGGTATTGCGGAAGAACACGCAGTAACCTTTGGATGCGGACTTGCCGCAAAGGGTATGCGACCTGTTTTTGCCGTATATTCAACGTTTCTCCAGAGAGCATATGATCAGCTTTTGCATGATGCGGCTCTCGGAAAACTTCATCTTGTAATCGGTGTTGATCGTGCGGGAATCGTAGGCGATGACGGCGAAACTCATCAGGGTGTATTTGATGTTTCAATACTCAACACTATCCCGAACACAACAATTTTCTCTCCGGCATATTTTGACGGTATGAGAAAATCTCTTTCAACCGCAATCTACATTTGCGACAGCCTTGCCGTTGTCCGTTATCCTCGTGGCGGAGAACTGTACAGACCTGATGATTTCGGTGAAGAAAGCCTGTTGTACGACATCTACGGTAATCCTAATTGTAAAAATCTTCTCATCACCTACGGCAGACTTTTCTCCTATGCCTGCAAGGCAAAAGAAACTCTTGCAAAGCAAGGTATTGAGATTTGTATATTAAAACTTTGCAGAATCAAACCGATTGACGAAAAAGCTGTTGATTTTGCGGCTGATTTTGACAATGTGTGGTTCTTTGAAGAGGGTATCAAAAACGGAGGTATTGCGAGAAACTTCTCCGATTTACTCTGTCGCACTCCATTCTGCGGAGATTATCACATAAAGGCTATAAATGACAAATTCGTCAAGCAGATGTCAGTCAGCGAGGCTCTCCACGAGCTTAAACTTGATGATGACGGAATGGTAAATATCATTACCAAAAATTTAAAGGAACATAATTAAGATGAAAAAAAGACTTGATATTCTTGTATATGAAAAGGGCTTTACCGACAGCCGTGAAAAGGCAAAAGCTATAATAATGTCGGGACAGGTTTATGTTGACAACCAAAAAGCCGACAAGTGCGGAACTTCTTATGATGAAAATGTAAAAATCGAAGTAAGAGGCAACACACAAAAATATGTCAGCCGTGGCGGTTTAAAGCTCGAAAAGGCCATAAATAATTTTGACTTTGATTTAAAAGATAAGATAACAATGGACATCGGTGCGTCAACAGGCGGTTTCACCGATTGTATGCTTCAGAACGGTGCTAAAAAGGTATATTCGATTGATGTCGGTTACGGTCAGCTTGCGTGGAAACTTCGCAACGATCCCCGTGTTGTCAACCTTGAACGCACCAATATGAGAAAGGTTACAAGGGAGCAGGTCCCCGATGAAATCGACTTTTTCTCGGTTGATGTTTCGTTCATTTCATTAAAGCTGATTTTGCCTGTTGCAAGACAGCTTATGAGTGAAAACGCACAGGCTGTCTGCCTTATCAAACCGCAGTTTGAAGCAGGCAGGGAAAAGGTGGGCAAAAAGGGTGTAGTCCGTGACCCTGCCGTCCATGTTGAGGTTGTCAGAAAGATATTTGATTTCTGCCTTGAAAACGGCTTTGATGTGCTTAATCTCGACTATTCGCCAATCAAAGGACCCGAGGGCAATATCGAATATCTTATCCACCTCCGCAAAAGCGATGATCCTAAGTCATATACAGATGTAACACCCGAGCAGCTTGTTGAAAATTCACATGCCGCTCTTGACAAAAAATAAGCAGGTACTTTTATGAAAATTGCATTAGTGGTCAATCTTTCAAAAGAAAGAGCAATTAAATATGCAAGAAAGATTTCCCTTTTTCTTCTCGATAAAAATGCAGAAATTGCAATGCTTGAAGAATGCAGTCAGTATTTTAAGGGAATCCACATTCACTATTCAAAAAACATTACAGAGCTTTTTGAATACTGCGATATCGCCGTTACCGTAGGCGGTGACGGAACAATTATCCATGCCGCAAAATATGCCGCAAAAGCCGATAAACAGCTTATCGGTGTGAATGTCGGCAGACTTGGTTTTGCCGCAGATGTCGAACCTCACGAATACGAACAGCTTGAACGACTTCTTACGGGTGATTACACAACAGAGGAGAGAATCCTGCTTGATGTTGAGGTCATAAAAGAGGACGGCTCGAAGCACTATCTTGCCGTAAACGACGCCGTTGTGGCAAGAGGTCAACTTTCAAAAACCATAGATTTGCACCTCGCCCTTGACGGTGACGAGATTTCAAAATACAGGGCAGACGGTTTGCTTTTTGCAACCCCGACAGGCTCAACAGCCTATTCATTGTCGGCAGGCGGACCTATCCTTGCACCGAAAATGGAATGTATTCTTATGACTCCAGTTTGTCCGCATTCTTTATTTTCCCGTTCGGTACTTTTCAGCGGAGAATCCGAACTTTCCGTTCATGTAAAAATTCCCGAAGAATGCTGTTGCGTGCTGACAATTGACGGCGAAAAAAATGTTCCTATTCTTGCAACCGATAAGGTTGTAATCCGCAAATCCGATTTAAAACTTAAACTTGCGTTACTCCACAACCGCAATTTTTATAAACTGCTCAATGAAAAACTGAAAGAGAGGGATTTCTGATGAAAACAGGGCGACACGCACGAATTCTTGATATTATAGCCGAACATCCCATTGAAACACAGGACGAATTGCTTACCCGACTCCGTGAAGAAGGTTTCAAGGCAACACAGGCTACAATTTCAAGAGATATCAAGGATTTACGCCTTGTTAAAACTCTCGGAAGTGACGGCAAATATCGCTATGTTTCTGCAGCTCGCAGTTCAACCGATATTCGTACCAATTTCTCAAATCTTTTCAGCACTTCGGTAAATTCAATAGATATTGCACAGAATCTTGTTGTAATAAAAACTCTCAGCGGTATGGCTCAGGCGGTTTGTGCCGCACTCGATTCAGCCGACTATCCCTCTGTTGTCGGAACAATTGCAGGTGACGATACAATCTTTATCGCCTGCCGAACAGCCGACCTTGCGGTGTCACTTACCGAAGAACTCAAAAAGCTTATTTGACAGGACTGATTGAAATGCTCAGAACTTTGTATATAGAAAACATTGCCGTAATCGAAAAAACTTCAATAGATTTTGAGAACGGTCTTAATGTCCTCACAGGTGAAACAGGTGCAGGTAAAAGTATAATTATTGACGCAATCAATGCAATTATGGGACAGCGTACATCAAAGGAAATTATCCGTACAGAGGCTGATTCCGCTTTTGTAAGCGCCCAGTTTGACGATATCAACCAAAGTATCATTGAAAAGCTTGATGAACTCGGCTTTTCAGATGACGAGGGAACACTCATTTTGCAGAGAACCCTAAACAGAAACGGCAAGAGCAATTGCAAAATCAACGGCAAACCTGCAACGGTTTCAATGCTCAAAGAGCTTTCAAAGCACCTTATAAATATTCACGGTCAGCACGAAAGCTATGAACTTTTCTCTCCCGAGACTCATATTGATTACATTGACCGTTTCGGCGGTTGTGAAAAGCTTTTGGCTGATTATAAAAAATGTTATGACGAATATAAAACTCTTAAAAAGAAATTAAATTCAGCCGATTCCGATGAAAGCGAAAGATTAAAGGAAATTGATTTGCTTTCATATCAGGTGAATGAACTAACAGAATCAGATGTTAAGCAGGGCGAAGAGCAGGAGCTTGAAAGCGAAAGAACCGCTCTTATGAGCTTTGAAAAAATCTTTTCTCTGCTCAATGATGCAAAAATCGCTCTTGACGGTGACGAAAACTACGGCGGCGGTCTTGAATCGGTGGATTCCGCATCAACCGCCCTTCAGAAAGCGTCATCCTATAACAGCGAATACGAAGAAATTTCGAATACGCTTACAGATGCATACTACAATTTAAAGGATTGTTGCGACAGCATTTCTGATGCTATTGACTCGCTTGAATCCGATCCGCAAAGGCTTGAGGAGGTTGAAGAAAGGCTTGACCTTATCAACCGCCTTACGAGAAAATATAATTGCCCGTCAGATGAACTTTCAGAACTTGCTGAACAGTATCAGACAAGACTTGATGAGCTTATGAACTATGACCGCAACCGTGACGAGCTTGCGGAAAAGTGCAGAGTAAGCGAAGAAAAAATGCTTGCGGCTGCCGAAAAACTCGGCGCTCTCCGCAGAAAAACGGCAAAAATCTTTGCTAAAAAAGTAAAAGCCGAAATGGCATTTTTGAATATGCCGAATGTTGAACTTGTTCTGTATTTTGAAAAGTGCGAACCCAATTCAAAGGGTACGGATAAAATGGAACTGCTCATTTCCGCAAACCCCGGCGAAACACCTCGACCTGTTGCAAAAATTGCATCAGGCGGTGAACTTTCAAGAATGATGCTTGCAATCAAAACAGTTCTTGCAAGCACAGATACTGTCGATACCCTTATTTTTGATGAGGTTGACACAGGTATCTCGGGTTCGGCAGCTGAAAAAGTCGGCTTAAAACTGCGTGAAGTCAGCAAAAGCAGTCAGGTTCTCTGTGTAACACATCAGGCACAAATTGCCGCCCTTGCGGATTCTCACTATCTTATCCGCAAGCAGGTTGAAAAGGGGAGAACATTTACAAATGTAACTCTCCTTGACCATAACGGCAGAGCAGGCGAACTTGCAAGAATAATCGGCGGTGTTGACATAACCGATGCCGCACTTAAACACGCAGAATCTATGCTTGAAAAGTATAATAACTAATATAAATAAACTATAAATACGAAGGGGAGCGGCATTTTGAAGCTGTGGTCGGTTGCAAAACTTGATAAAACTAAGGCGGGGGAGATTCAGTCCCGCTATGAGCTGCCTGCAATTGTTGCAATGCTGCTCCAGATACGGAATATGACAACGAAAGATGAAATTGAAAGCTTTCTTTACAACGATTCTTTCATTGCCGATCCGTTTGAAATAAAAGATATGGACAAGGCTGTTGAACGCATTAACAAGGCGCTTGATTGCGGTGAACCGATTTGTGTTTACGGTGATTATGATGCCGACGGTGTTACCTCAACAGCACTTTTATATTCTTACCTTGAAACAATTGATGCAAACGCAATGTACTATATTCCGTCCCGTGAAACCGAGGGCTACGGAATGAACAAAAACGCTGTTGACAAACTCAACGAGCGTGGAATAAAACTCATTATTACCGTTGATAACGGAATTGCGGCAGCACAAGAGGTTGCCTACGCAAGTTCACTCGGAATTGATACAGTAGTCACAGACCACCATATGCCGTCAGGCGAGTTGCCAAAGGCTTGTGCCGTAGTTGATTTGCACAGAGAGGACTGCAAAAGCAAGTTCAAAAATCTTTCGGGTGTAGGTGTCGCATTCAAGCTGATTATGGCGCTTGAGGGCGAATATTGCGACACAACAACATTACTTGACAACTATTCCGACCTTTTGAGCATTGGCACAATCGGTGATGTTGTTGAGTTGAAAGATGAAAACCGAGTATTTGTCAAGCACGGACTTGAAAGCATTACAAATACCGACCGTCCCGGACTTCAGGCGCTTATCAGAAATTCGGGACTTACAGGAAAAACCATATCTTCAACAAATGTGTCATTTACAATTGTTCCGAGAATCAACGCAGTAGGTCGGCTTGGTTTGTCCGAAAAATCCGTATCACTTCTTCTTACGGAGGATTATGACGAAGCGGATGAAATTTCGTCACAGCTTTGTGATGATAATGCCGAAAGGCAGGAAATTGAACGAGATATTCTCGAAAAAATTGATGAAATAATCCGTAGAAAGCCGTCACTTGTCAACGATAAAATCATAGTAATTGACGGTGAGAACTGGCATCAGGGCGTAATCGGACTTATTGCCGCCAAAGTCAAAGAGGCTTACGGAAAGCCTGCAATAGTCATTTCAAAACTCGGAGATGTTGCAAAGGGGTCGGGCAGAAGTGTTGAGGGATTTCCTCTTTGTGACGCTGTTTTTGCCTGTTCAGACCTTCTCACACACAGAGGCGGTCATCCTATGGCAGTCGGACTTTCGCTTGATCCCGAAAATATCCCTGCTTTTCGCAAGAAGATAAATGAATTTGCAGACAATTTCGGTAAAATGCCTTATGATAAAATCAACATTGAGTGCAAACTCAATCCCGCATACATAAATCTTGATTTAATAGATTCTCTGTCGCTTATGCAACCCTACGGTGCGGGTAACCCGACACCTGTTTTCGGTTTGTATAATATGACATTGAAGAACATTACTCCGCTTTCGGGCAACAAGCATTTAAGGCTCACTCTGTCCCGTAACAACACACAGATTACGGCGATGAAATTCTTTACATCAACCGAAGAATTCCCGTATAAAGTCGGTGAAACACTCGACCTTGCGGTAAACCTTGACCGCAATGAGTTCAACGGCAATGTGTCTGTTTCCGTAATTGTCAAGGGTATAAAATCATCGGATTGCGATACTGAAAAACTTCTCGACAGCCGTACAAACTACGAGGATTTTTGCAGAGGAAAACAGCTTGACCGCTCACAACTTTCTGATTTAATGCCCGACAGAAACGATTTTGCACTGCTTTACAGATACTTAAAAAGCAACGGCGGATACGCTTTTGAAACCGCAACTTTGGCTCATATGCTTGACAACAGGCTGTCTTTTGGTAAAATTAGAGTGATACTTGAGGCTATGAGAGAGCTTAGACTCATTGAAATTTCAGAGGGAATGAAAACCTCAAAAATTACAGTTTTGCCCGTAAACGGCAAGGTTGACCTCGAATCTGCCCCGATTATCAAGAAATTAAGGGAGGTATTCTGATGGGTAAATTTTCAAATGTTGCACACTATCAGGATTTTACGGAACTGAAAAAGATTCTTTCCGCATCTGCTGCCAACACTTACGATATGGATAAAATCGAAAAGGCATATAAATTTGCCGAAAAAGCTCACGGTGACCAGCGCAGAGTATCGGGAATTCCGTACATTCTTCATCCCGTTTCGGTAGCCTGTATTGTTGCAGAGCTCGGTATGGATACTGATTCTGTCTGCGGTGCATTGCTTCATGACACAGTAGAGGACACAGGAGTCACACTTGAAGAGGTTACAAAGCTTTTTGGTGCGGATGTTGCCAAGCTGATTGACGGTGTTACAAAAATTTCAAAAATTCCGTACTCAACCCGTGAACAGCAACAGGCTGAAAATATAAGAAAAATGCTTATCGCAATGGCTGATGATATCCGTGTAATTATCATCAAGCTTGCCGACAGGCTTCATAATATGCGTACAATGGATTGTATGCCCGAACAGAAGAGAAGAGACAAATCACTTGAAAATATGCAGGTGTTTGCTCCGATTGCTCATCGACTCGGTATCAAAACCATAAAAGATGAGCTCGAGGATCGTTCTCTTCAGTACCTTGATCCTATCGGATATAAGGAGATTGAAGATGACCTTCTTATGACAGAAGAAGATCGTGACAAATTTATTGAGTCTATTAAAAATCAGATTCTCGAAAAAACCGAGGGTATAATCCCCGGTGTTTATATCAGCGGACGAGTAAAGAGCATCAACAGTATCTACCGCAAAACATATATGCAGGGCAAAACGATGGATCAGATTTTTGATATCTTTGCCGTGCGTGTAATTGTTGACACGGTATCGGATTGTTACAATGTTCTCGGCGTTGTTCATGATATATTCAAGCCTATTCCTAACCGTTTCAAGGACTATATATCAATGCCCAAGCCGAATATGTATCAGTCGCTTCACACCACCGTACTCGACAAAAACGCAATTCCTTTTGAAATTCAGATAAGAACATGGGAAATGCATTACACCGCCGAATACGGAATCGCCGCCCATTGGAAGTATAAACTCGGAATGGGCGCAGGCGGCAAGAATAACGACAAGATGGAAGAGAACATCAAAAAGGTCAAGGATATGATTCTTGACCAGCTTGAGGCAGAAGATGTTACCGACATCGCAAAAAATATCAGAAACGATTTTACAGAAAACGATGTTTATGTTTTCAGCCCTAGAGGTGATGTTTTCAATCTTCCGCAGGGTTCAACTCCGATTGATATGGCTTACCTCATTCATACACAGGTAGGTCACAGAATGGTTGGAGCTAAAATCAACGGAAAAATCGTCCCGATTGACTATAAGCTTAAAACAGGCGATATCTGCGAAATTATCACTCAGAAAGAGGAACACCCAAACAGAGCGTGGGTCGATATCTGTAAAACCGCATCGGCAAAATCAAAAATCCGTTCTTGGTACAAACACGAAAAGCGTGATGAAAACATTGCCGAAGGCAAACAGATGATTGACAAGGAATTCAAGCGTCACGGAATCAATCTTTCCGAGGAAGAATATCCCGAATTTCTCCAGAAACTGATGATTAAAAAACAGTATAATTCTATGGATGATTTCTATGCCGCAGTAGGTTACGGCGGTATTCAGCTTTGGAAGATAATGCCAAGACTCAAGGAAGAATATCAGAAAGCCTACGCTTCTGATATTGAAAAAATAGATGTTCCGCAAGCCCCCGTAAAGCGACCTAAGGCATCTGCAGGTGTTGTTATTGAGGGCGCAGACGATGTTCTTGTTAAGTTTTCAAAATGCTGCAATCCTCTTCCGGGTGATGATATTATCGGTTATATTACAAGAGGCTATGGCGTTTCAATTCACAAAAGACATTGTACAAATGTTCCGAAAGATATCAGCAAGAGTGAAGAACCTGAGAGATGGGTAAGTTGCTACTGGGAGGACGAAGTCGGAGAGGCATTTAGAAGTACACTTCAGATTACCGCTACTGACAGAACTGGACTTCTCGCAGATGTTACAATCAAACTTTCAGATATGCACATTTTTATACATTCTCTCAATTCCAGAGAGGCAGGTAACGGCCTTGCAGTTGTTACCGCAACGATTGATGTAATGGGTAAAAACCACCTGCGTGGAGTTATTTCAAAGCTTTCCGATATCAACGGTACTATTGAAGTTAAGAGACTATAATTGAGGTTAAATTTATGAAAGCAATTTTACAGAGAGTTACCGAGGCAAAGGTTGAGGTTGACTCAAAAACCGTTGGCGAAATCGGCACAGGTTTTCTCATACTTCTCGGGGTGGAAAACGGTGACACCGAAAAAGAGGCTGACGCACTTGCCGCAAAAATTGCAGGATTGAGGATTTTTACCGATGAAAACGATAAAATGAATCTTGCTCTTGCAGATGTAGGCGGTTCAGTGCTCGTAATCTCAAACTTTACACTCTGTGCAGACTGCTCTCACGGCAGACGCCCTAACTTTATGGCAGCCGCAAGACCGGACACAGCCAATCCGCTCTACGAATATTTTTGTAAGAAAATGCACAATAACGGAATAGAGCGTGTCGAAAGAGGAATTTTCGGTGCCGATATGAAAGTTTCGCTGGTGAATGACGGCCCCGTAACTATTGAAATCAACACAAAGGATTTGAAAATATGATAGATGTAAAAATTTTTAATGTTACAGTTCTTATGACAAACTGTTGTTTGCTTACGGACAAGGAAACAGGTAAAATGGCTGTAACAGATCCGGGTGCTCCGAACGAAGAGCTCAATTCTGAAATTGAAAAAAACGGCGGAAAACTTGAATATGTAATTCTTACACACGGTCACTACGACCACATAAGCTACGCAAAACAGCTTGCAGAAAAGTTTGACGCAAAGATTGTAACAGGCGAGAAGAATAACGAGTTTCTCAGCAATCCCGCACTCAATCTTACCGAAAAGCACAGACTGTCGCTAAAACCGTTTTCAGCTGATATTCTGCTTAAAGACGGTGACGAGTTTATGCTCGGCAACACTAAAATCAAATATATCACCACACCCGGACATACAAGCGGTTGCGGTTCATATATTTTTGATAATACAATTTTATCGGGAGATACTCTTTTCTGCGAATCTTACGGAAGAACAGACTTGCCCACAGGTGACGATGCCGAGATGGCAAGATCAATCAGAAAACTCAAAAATCTTGAGGGTGATTACCGTGTAATCCCCGGTCACGGACCGACAACGACCCTTGACCACGAAAGAAAGTACAATCCGCTGATGAGGATTCTTTAATATGAATTTATATGTAAAAAATCACAACTTTCATTTTGAACTCGAAAATCTTACAAGGCTTTTCTTTCCAAATGAAAAAATAACAGTAATAAGAGATTTTTCAGAACCACAGCCTCCGTATATTTATACGGAGGTTTCGGATAAAATCACAATTTCGGTGAATATCGGCACTTTTAATAAGTCCGAGACAGCTCCGAAAAAGCAGACAGATGATGACAACGAGCTTGTTTCGGCACAGCTTTTGTACAAACTTCTATGTGATTTTACAGGACTTACACAGCCGTGGGGAATACTTACGGGTGTCCGTCCCGTAAAGCTTTTAAGAAGACTTGCCGAAGAATCAAATGAAGAACAGGCTGTAAAAAAGTTTAAAAACGACTTTTTTGTCAGCAATGAAAAAATAGCATTGTCAAGGGAAACCGAGCATAACGAACGAAAAATTCTTGAACTTTCAAAACCCGAATCGTTCAGTCTTTATGTCGGAATCCCTTTTTGTCCGTCAAGGTGCAGTTACTGTTCATTTGTAATGGCGTCAATCGAAAGAGCCAAAAAGCTGATTGAACCGTACACAAAGCTTTTGTGCGAAGAAATCAAACGCACAGCCGAAATCGCAAATAAACTCGGCTTAAGGCTTGAAACTGTATATTTCGGCGGGGGTACTCCCACAACTTTGAGTGCCGAACAGCTTGACACGGTTTTTAAAACCGTAAACAACAGCTTTGATATGTCAACCTGCCGTGAATTTACAGTTGAGGCAGGTCGTCCGGATACTATCGACAGTGCAAAACTTTTTGCTTTAAAAGAAAATAAAGTTAATCGAATCAGCATAAATCCGCAGACTACAAACGATGCAGTGTTGAAAAATATCGGCAGAAAGCACACAGCACAACAGTTTTTTGATGCTTTTGCACTTGCAAGAAAATGCGGCTTTGACAATATCAACACTGACCTTATTGCAGGCCTGCCAACAGATACTCCCGAAAGTTTTAAAAGTTCGCTTGATTCAATCGTAAAGCTGAATGCCGAATGTATCACGGTTCATACTCTTTGTATGAAAAGAGCATCCCGCCTTACAACCGAGGGTGTAACGCTTGACTTGAAGCAGGCGAGAGATGCGAGAGAAATGCTTGCCTATACGCAGAAAATTCTCGGACAAAACGAGTACATACCATATTATATGTACCGCCAGAGCAGAATGGTCGGTAATCTTGAAAATGTCGGCTGGTCAAAAAAAGGGTTCGAGAGCCTTTACAATGTGTATGTTATGGACGAAACCCACACAATTCTTGCCTGCGGTTCGGGCGGAGTAACAAAGCTTAAGAAAAATAATCCCGATTACCTTGAGCGTATATTCAATTTTAAATATCCGTATGAGTACATTGACCGTTTTGATGAACTTATTCAAAGAAAGTCCGGAATAATGCAGTTTTATGGTCAATAACACAGTTGATTATTACTCTCAACAGTGTTATAATACGACATATGTAATTGTTTGACAGAAGTAAAATTGTCACATATTGCACAAAACGCAAGATTTGTTTATAAATCGTTTCTCCTAAGAGAATAATTTTAGAAAGGTCGGATCAATATGGGAAAATTTGATGAAATCTTTGACGATGTTGTTGTTAACGCAAAAGCCTGTGCGTCCGCTGTTTCACAGAAGGCGTCAACAGTTTATGATGTTTCAAAACATAAGATAACTGCCGCTGAAATCAGGGGTGATATCAACAAAAAACTTCGTGAACTTGGTGCGCTTACCTATAAGTCTGAGGTTCACGGTACTGATAATTCACAGCAGATTAAGCTTATTGTTTCGGAAATTTCCGATTTGAAGGATAATCTCAATGTTGTAAACGAACATATTGCCGTTGCAAAAGATCAGAGAAGATGTCCCGGCTGCAATGCTGTTATTCCTAAAAATTCTGTATTCTGCAATATCTGCGGTATCAAGATTGATGATGCAGATGAGGACTTTGAACTTTGATTCTTATTTACGGGTGATTATTTTTGTCTAAATTAAAAACTAAAAAATATAATGCCGTGGCAAATGCCGAGAAAGACGCTTCTCAAACCTTTGTCAAAGGTGCGGCAATTCTTACTCTCAGTATGGTAATTGTCAAGGTTTTCGGACTTCTTGACAAGGTTATTCTCACAGGCATTTTTTCGGGTGTTTCTTTTGAACAGGCTGTTGCAGGCGGAACCGAAACGGTAAACTTTGCATCTTTCGGCCTTGGTCTTTACAGTAATGCCTACGAAATTTTTGTCGTTATTTTTACGGTTGCAACGGGCGGTTTGCCGATTGCAATTTCACGACTTGTCTCGGAAAGTACGGCACAAAAACGATTTAACGATGTAAAACAGATTCACAAGGTTTCAATTCCTTTCTTCGTTATTGTTGGCATTCTGTCGTTTGCAATTCTTGTCGGTGCAAGCTTTATCTATGTTCAGGTTATTGAGTCACCGTATTCTTTGCTCGGTATGCTCTGCCTTTCTCCAACGGTATTATTCGGTTGCCTTGTTTCAATTTACCGAGGATACTATGAAGGTCAGCGTAATATGTTACCGACTGCGATTTCCGAGATTATCGAGGCAACGATCAAGCTTTTTATCGGTGCATTCCTTGCTTATATCATTGCACACCTCGGAATGAACTCATACGCCGAGTCGGGCACAGTTTTCGGCCTTTATATTGCAAATCAGACCGAGGCTTATCAGACGATTGTTTCATTCTCGGTTGCCGGTGCAATTATGGGTATTACGCTCGGCAGTGTTGCTTCCTTTGTTTTTTATATTCTCAAATTTAAAATTCAGGGTGACGGTATTCCGGAAGAATACTATCGTAATTCAGTAGAGGCTCGTTCAAAGAGGGAAACTTTTAATAAGATTCTCAGAACAGCTATACCGGTTGCAATGGGCTCTCTCATAATGAGCGTTGGTTCACTTATTGATCAGGTTATAGTTCAGCGTGTACTGCTTAATATGATTGAAACTAATCCGAAAGCTTTGCAGGCACAGTACAGTCAGTATTTCACAGCTGATATGTTCTATGCCGATACAAAGACAATCCACACCAGCCTATGGGGTTGCTACTCAGCCGCCCTTACATTCCTTCAGCTTGTAACAGCCGTAACTCAGGTGTTCGGCTCAAGCGCAATGCCGAATGTAACAAGTGCGTGGACAAAGGGCAACAAGGATGAACTCAAAAAGTCAATCGAAACTGTTATCCGTCTTACAATGCTCTTTACATTCCCAATGGCTCTCGGTATGATGGCTCTTTCATTCCCAATTATGGGACTTGTGTATAACGATCCGCTTATTACAGATGTCGGCGGAAGAATCCTCCTCATTATGGGTGTTACAACAATCTTCGGTGCGGCATCAACCCCTGTGTGCAGTATGCTTCAGGGTATCGGCAGAGTTGATCTCCCGATGAAGTTATATACAGTTTGTATGGCTATTAAAATCGGCATTACATGGATGTTTGTAAGTGTTCCCGAAATCAATGTTCAGGGCGCAACAGTAGGTTCAATGATTACCTATGCAATTATGACAATCGTAGGTATGTACCTGCTCATCAAGTATTCAAAAATCAAGCCTGATTTGTTCGGCACAACAGTAAAACCGCTTATTGGTGCGATTGCAAGTGCTGCGTCCGCATTTGGTGTCTATCACCTTATGGACAGCATTTTAGGCTCTGCACGATTTGCAATTGCCGTATCACTCGTAGTTGCAATCATTGTTGCAGTTATCGTTTATATTGCTGTATTGTTGATATTGCGTGCTTTTACGGCAACAGAACTGAAATTTTTGCCGAAAGGTGAGAAAATCGCAAAAACACTTGAAAAATTCGGATTAATTAGGTAAAATATATATCTGTTGCGGTTATTTCCGCTTTAAGAAAAATCTATATTATATATATGATTTATCGGAGATGTCACGGATGAAATTTACAGAAAAAGAAAATTATAACTTCAATGACCTTGTCGAAATAGTAAAAATTCTTCGTGCCCCCGACGGATGTCCGTGGGACCGAGAACAGACTCACAAGTCAATCCGCTCAAATTTTATTGAAGAAACCTATGAGGCTGTTGAGGCAATTGATACAGACGATGTAGATTTGCTCAAAGAAGAACTCGGCGATGTTCTCCTTCAGGTTGCTCTGCATGCGGAAATCGAAAGTGAACAGGGTACATTTGATATAAACGATGTCTGTGACGGAATCTGTAAAAAGCTTATAATCCGCCATCCGCATGTTTTCGGTGATGTTAAAGCAGATACAACCGAAAAGGTTCTCAAAAACTGGGATGCAATCAAGATGAAGACAAAATCCCAGAAAACCCAAACTCAGGCAATTTTAAGTGTTTCAAGAGCACTTCCGTCGCTTATGCGCAGCACAAAAATTCAGCAGAAAGCCGCCAAGGTGGGCTTTGACTGGGAGAATGTGAACGGTGCGCTTGACAAACTTTTTGAAGAATGTGAAGAACTCAAGGCTGCCATAGAAAATAACGATGTTGAAAATCAGCGTGAAGAACTTGGCGATGTACTTTTCTCAACAGTTAATGTTGCAAGATTTTTAAACATCGACAGCGAACACGCACTCTACGATGCCTGTGACAAATTCACCAACCGTTTTTCTTCTGTTGAAAAGCTTGCAAACGAGCGTGGAATAGATATGAAAACGGCACCATTATCTGTACTCGATTCCCTTTGGGATGAAGTTAAAATATCTAAGGATTATTAATTGGAGGTTTATTATTATGAACAAAACAGAACTTATCGCTGCTGTTGCTGAGCAGAGCGGCCTTTCAAAGAAGGATGCAGAAAAGGCAGTTTCTTCAACAATCGAAACAATCATCAACACAGTAGCCGAGGGCGAGAAGATTCAGATCGCAGGCTTCGGTACATTTGAACAGCGTCAGAGAAATGCAAGAACAGGTTGTGACCCAAGAACAGGTAAATCAATCGAAATTCCTGCATCAAAGGTTCCGGCATTCAAAGCAGGTAAGGGCTTTAAGGATGTTGTAAACAAGTAATTTTGTTTTTATTTCGGGTAATGGTACGCTGTATCATTACCCTTTTTTATTACAAAAACGAAAATTTTAAAAATCATATTGCCTCCGTGCTTAAAGCGGAAGGCACTTTGAGGAGGATAGAATAAATGCGACTTGATAAATATTTAAAGGTTTCCCGACTCATCAAACGCAGAACAGTTGCAAATGAGGCTTGTGATGCAGGAAAAATCACGGTAAACGGAAAGGTTGCCCGTGCGTCCTATGATGTAAAAGTCGGTGATGTAATCGAAATCACACTCGGCTCAAGAAGTGTAAAGGTGAAGGTAACAGAGGTAAAGGAAGTTGTCCGCAAAGAAGATGCGGCAACAATGTACGAAGCTGTTGTTTGAATACTGAATCTTACAAATAAAATAGAATAATTTTATTTCTTTCTCCGTATAAATTACTGACAAATAATTTATGCGGAGGTTTTTTTATGCAGGAAATGCCAAAGGCTAAGAATCACACCATAATGCTTGATAACAGAGGAAAACTCGTAATGACCGGTGCGGAAGATGTGTCAGGCTTCAATGAAGAAACCGTTTCGGTCAAAACCTCCTGTGGTTGCCTTGTAATCAAAGGAGAAAATCTGCATATAGACAAACTCAACCTTGAAACAGGTGATGTGTCAATTGACGGTAAAATAAACGCAATGCAGTATCTTGGAAACGGTGCGTCAAAATCAAAACTTTCAAAGCTATTCAAGTAGGTGAAATCTTGGAACTGACTTTTGCACAGCAGTCTGTCGCATTTTTGTATTCGGTAATATTCGGTGCGGCGGCAGGACTGCTTTACGATATATTCAAAATAATCAGAATGACGTTCTGCAAGGGAAAAATTTCCGTTTTTGTTCTTGACTTTCTCTATGTATTCATAGTTTCACTTAATCTGTTCATTTTTTCGGTTGCGTATATGCTCGGTTTTTTCAGAGTGTTCGTGATGTTAGGGTCATTTTTCGGATTTTTTGTTTGCAGACTTACCCTCGGACGGCTTTTGTCATTCGTCTATTGCTCGTTCATTCGTTTTACAGAAAGAATTTCTGTGAAAATTTCGGGAAAAATTAAAAAAATTATTAAAAAGCTATTGAAAAACAGCAACAACATATTGTATAATGTGGGTAAGAATAAAGGTATATTTAGAAACAATGATAATAAGTTAGTAGAGAAAGCAGATCGTTTTGAAAATGAAAAAAAGCACAAAGAAAAAAACAGAAAGCACTGCGACCTCTCAGCAGACCGAAGAAAACGCAATAAAGGAAATAACTCCGAAAAAGCGTAAAAAGGGCAGATACATTTTGATTTATCTTGCAGTTATCGGTTTTGTTTTTTATGCCGTAATTACAATCATCAATCAAAATGTTCAAATTGCAGAGAAAAAGTCAGAGCTTACGGATTTGCAGCAGCAGATCAGCGTAGTTGAGATTCAGTCCCAGTATCTGAAAAAAGTTCAGAATTACAAGGGCAAGGATCTCAAAAAATATATTGAAAAAATAGCTAAAGATGAATTAGGCTATGTCGGTGACGGTGAAAGAATTTTCATCAATGTTGCCGGAGAATAAAGGGTAGAAATAATTTTAAGGGGTAATAAATTTATATGGCTATTGAAGTCGGAATGATTCTGGAAGGCAAAGTATCAGGTATTACAAAATTCGGCGCATTTGTTGATTTGCCGGATTCAAAAACCGGTATGGTACACATTTCTGAGGTTGCACCTACCTTCATCAATGAAATCAGTGATTATGTTAAAATCGGACAAGAAGTAAAGGTAAAGGTGCTTGCTCTTAATGACGGAAAAATCAGTCTGTCAATGAAACAGGCTCTTCCAAAAGAGCAGCAGCAACAGCAGAGAAAACGCTCTGACAGACCACAGAGACAGAACCAGAGGAACAGAGAGCCATACAAGCCAGCTCCGCCCGTTACATCACCGGGTGACTATGAGTGGCAGAGTTCACGCAGAAATGCTCCCTCTTCGTTTGAGGATATGATGTCAAAGTTCAAGCAGACAAGCGAGGATAAGATGTCTGACCTTAAGCGTGGCGGAGAAAGCCGTGGTTATAGCCGCAGAGGCAATGGCAACGGCAGAAAATAAAAATTAATATAAGGGAGGCAGATTTTATGAAAATCACCTACACAGCAAGAAAAGTCAACCTCAGAGATAACTTTAAAGAAAGATGCGAGAAAAAGATTGCAAAGTTTGACCGCATTTTCTCAGAGGATGCTTCTGTAAATGTAGTTGTCACCCTCGAAAAGAACCGTCAGACTGTAGAAATTACTATCCGTGACAACGGTATGATTTATCGTGCCGAAAGCACAATGCCCGAAATGAACGACGCTCTTGACAAGGTTTGCGACATTCTTATGCGTCAGATTCGCAAGAATAAAACAAGACTTGAAAAGAAAATTAAATCCGCAGGTATTGAAGATTTAATCATGGAAACTCCTCAGGCTGATGAACCGGAGGACGATGAATACAGCGTAGTTCGTAAAAAACATGTTCTTGTAAAGCCTATTTCGGTTGACGAGGCTATCCTTGAGATGAATATGGTAAACCATAACTTCTTTTTGTTTATCAATTCAGAAACCGATGAAATCAATGTTGTTTACAAGCGTGCAGACGGCAACTATGGTGTGCTCGAGCCGACAACCGATTAATTTTTTAAAAAGCAAGGGGTATCGGTTATTCCGATACCCTGTTTTTATGCCTTTTTGACTTAATCAAATATGTATATCAGTAAAATTGGAGAAAAATATGAATATGAAATTTTCCGCTCCTTGCATTTTCGGCCTTGAAGGACTTTGTGCAAATGAGCTTAGATTCCTTGGCGTAGAAAATGTTAATGCCGAAAACGGAAGAGTCACATTTACAGGCGATTGGTCAACACTTGCACTTGCAAACATAAATTGCCGTTACGCAGAACGAATACTCATTCTTCTTGCTGAATTTGAGGTTCACACTTTTGACGATTTGTTTGAAGGGGTAAAGGCAATCCCGTGGGAGAATTATATAGGAATTTCCGAGGCTTTCCCCGTAAAGGGAAGGTGTCTTGACTCTGACCTTATGAGCGTTCCTGACTGCCAAAAAATCGTAAAAAAGTCTGTTGCAGACCGTCTTTCACAAAAATATATGCTGCCTTGGTTTGATGAAACAGGTGCTCCGCATCAGATTCAGTTCTTGATCCTTCACAATAAGGTCAGCATCATGCTTGATACTTCAGGCGCAGGACTTCACAAGCGTGGATATCGTGCCGATTCAAACGACGCTCCTATCAAAGAAACACTTGCCGCCGCTATGGTTGAGCTTTCAAGAGTAAGGGCAAATCATTTTGTAACCGATCCGATGTGCGGCAGCGGTACAATACTTATCGAGGCTGCAATGAAAGCACTCAACATTGCCCCCGGACTTAACCGCTACTTTGCCTGTGAACATTGGAACTGTGTTCCGAAAGATGTTTTTGAAACAGCAAGAGAAAACGCAAAGCAGAAA
>CACXEX010000031.1 GCA_902766775.1 uncultured Ruminococcus sp.
AAGTGCAAGCTGCGTTTACAAAAAAATCGGTGACACGGTCATCGTAACCGCAACCCTTATTATGAATTCGGTAACATTGGGCGGCAACTCGATATGGTCTCTAATAGATTTACCGTATGTCCACAACTCGGACACACCGCTGTATTTCACAGGTATGAGCAACAAGGGCAATATGTTCAAAGGTGCAGTGTCAAAGAAGTCGTCATGGCTTTCATTTCAGACGCTTAACAAGGCACAATGTATTTTTACAGACGGCGAACAGATTAACTTTTCGCTGATTTACAAGGTATAAAAAATAAGGAGGATAAAAAATGGAATTAAAAGAAAAAATCACACTTGATATGCTGACAAAGGACAGCGTGTCGGTGCTCAGACAGCAGTTTTTAAACTATAACGGTGTCGAAATGCAGATAGGCGGAAACATTCGTAACGCCTACATTAATGACGAAACCGGCAGAGAACAGTTGAGAAAAGTCCTCTCTGACGAATACTACAATGCCGTTATGGCGGTCTGGCAGTGTGCCACTGCCGTCAATTCGTGAAGATAGTCTTGCAAAGGAGAAAATAAAATCACCCGAGCGAAACTAACAAATTAGTAATTCATACCGTCATTGTGCCACCGCAGTCAATTCGTAAAGATAGTTTTTTAATGCAAAACATATTTTGTCCGAGCGTAGAATTGTAAAAATTCGTACAATTTATATTGTAGCGGTGAACCGTGTTCGCCATAAATAAACCGTAAATTACATATTAATAAAACAGTCGGGAAGACATTGCATTTTATTTTGCAAATTGTCTTCCCGACATTAATTTTCCATTTTCAATTTAATTAAACCTGTCTTCACGAACGGGGAACGGCGGCTCGCCGGTTACGGTTTTTCGCCTGTCAAAAATTCAATACTTCTCTCGATTGAATCCTTGGAACTGCCCCAATCTTTGCCATTGTTGCGGTAGTCAAACATTGAGCAGAAATATGTGATATCTTCTTTGAGCGACAGGAGGTATTTTTTCGCAAGGCCTGCCGTTTCGGCATAGAACTGTGGAAGAAGTTTTGACGGCAGTTTGCTCTTTTGCGATGCCGCCTCCATAATAAAATCGTAGTGCTTAAGGCAAATGAACGGCTGTTCGTTGTACAGCTTATAGAACTCCTCGCCCTTTGCCCACTCAACAAAAATCGTGTCGCAAAAATGGTGCATATCCCATTCTATTCTGTCGCAAACATAGCAAGAATCAAGTCGTTTTTTAATGACCTCAAGCTGTTTCTTGTCAGGCTTGCCCTTCAATTTTTTCGGCATATCGTTGTCAATGATTTCCTGAAGATGACTTTCAAGGATAAGCGCATTCGGCAATTTTTGTCCCTTTTCAAACATCTGAGAAAAATGGCGGTGACAAAAGCCTTTTTTGTTGGTTTCAATTCTTATGTTCGGCTCCATCATCGCATCGCCCGTGATGAATTTTACATACTGCTCCTCGAGCATACTCTCCATTCGGCAAAACGGGCAACCGCATTTCGGCATAAATATATCGTTAATCGGAATTGTGCAGATTGTTTCTTTCACAATAATTCTCCTTTAATATTGATTGTTATTTAATTTTAAGTATATCATAATTTGCCCGAATGTGATATACTTTATTAAGAAAATTTCGGTGGTGAAAATTATGGAATGTATCGAACTCGACAACAAAATCAAAATAACCGATGTACACGACCTTGACCTTGCGCAAACCCTCGACTGTGGTCAGAGCTTTCGTTGGAAACTTCAAGATGACGGCTCCTTTCACGGTGTCGCCTACGGCAAAAGCGTAACCGTGAGCCTTGACAAAACGGATATGTACATTGAAAACGCAACGGCTGATGATTTCAAAAACATCTGGTACAACTACTTTGATTTTGCACTTGATTACGGTAAAATCCGTGAAGAAATCAGTAAAATTCACCCTGTTTTGAACGAGGCGGCAAAGTATGCCCCCGGCATAAGAATTTTAAGGCAAGAGCCTTTTGAGGCGCTTTGCACATTCATTATTTCGCAGAATAACAACATAAAGCGAATCAAGGGCATTGTTGAGCGTTTGTGCGAAAACTTCGGCACACAGCTTGATGACGGAGAATTTGCGTTCCCAACAGCCGAAACTCTTGCAAAACTTTCACCCGATGACCTTGCACCGCTGAGGGCAGGATTTCGCAACCGCTACATTATTGATGCGGCACAAAAAGTTGCAAACGGTGAAGTGAATCTTGACAGCTGTTTCACGCTTGACTATGAAGATGCAAGAGCGGAACTTATGAAAATTACGGGTGTCGGCAAAAAGGTTGCCGACTGCACGCTCCTTTTCGGTATGCACAGAATTGAGGCTTTTCCGATTGATGTGTGGATGAAACGGGCAATGGAAAAGCTGTTTCCGAATATGAGCGGTGACGATTTCGGTCAGTACGCAGGCATCGCCCAGCAGTATATTTTTCATTACAGCAGAATGCACCCCGAATTGTTTTAACGGCTTGTGCCGTTAAAAGTGAAATTCGGCATTGCCGAGTGAAATCTGACTTAGTCAGGTGAAATCGTCCTATCGGACGGTGAAATTGCCCTATCGGGCAGTTATGGTCGTGAAGATAGTTTGTTTTTAACAAATTTAATACCCCTACATATGCAAAAACTCGGTACAGAATCATATCTGCACCGAGTTAATTTTTTATATTACTAAATTATTTTGCTTTCTTTGCATTACTGTCAAAAAGCAATACGAGCGTTGCGTTATCGGCTGTGCCTGTTTCTTTAAGACCGTTAGTTTTCTGGAAATTCTTAACTGCCTCTGTGGTAACTTCGCCGTAGTAGCCTGTCACATTGTCCTTGTCGGCAATGTAACCGATGTTATAGAGGCGGAGCTGCATAGCCTTTACCGTGTCATTTTCATCTTCCTGCTTAAGTGAAAGGTCCGATGTAATTGTAAGATTGTACTTATCTGCAACCGACTTTGACGCATTTGATGTTGTTGCAGCCTGAGTTGCTGTTGTGGCGTCTGTATTTGACGCTGTTGCATCTTGAGCTGCCTTAGTTGCGTCTGTCGTAGATGATGTTGATGACTTCGGCTTAAGGTCGGGATACATAAAGTAAACCATTTTTTCAAGAGCCTCAAGAGCGGTATTGCCGGGTCTTGACATTTCTTCAAGCGAAACCTCAAGAATCTTACCGTTCTTTACCGCACCAAGACTTGCGAGTGTTGCATCACTCTTGATTTTCTGAAGAGTTGCATCATCTGCATAGAAGATAAAGTTCGGGTTTGCAACCTTAAGAGTTGCAACATCAACATTGTTGTCACTGATATTTACTGCGGCATTCACTGCGCCTGTATATCCGAGGAGCATATCGCCGTATGTTCCGCTGGTCATCATCTTAAGCTGATCGTTTTCGGTGTAGAGGTAGCAGACTGTATCGAGAATACCTGAATTTCTGTTGCTTACTTCCTGCTTATAGTTGTTCATTTTGTCAAGCAAGTCATTATAGGTGTCCTCGCCCTGCTTTGCGCCTGTTTTGGTACCGCCGCAAATCTTGCCGATTGTAACATAGTTTGTTTCAACCTGCTTTGGTGTGTCACCGTGTGACATTGTGATAACCTGAATTCCTTTGTCCTGAAGTTTCTTCTTTGTGTTCTCGTTAATTGAAAGACCTGCAAACACAAGATCTGCGCCTGAGTTGATAATCTTGTCGGCATCGGGGTTTTCATATGAACCCACACTCGGAGCAACTTCAATTGACTTCTGGTCAACCTCGTCACTTCTGCCAACAATATATCTGTCATAGCCTGTTGCAATGAGGATATCGGCTGTTGGCGCATCGAGAACCACTATGTTCTTAGGCTGGCTTTCAATCGTGATGTTTGCCACTTCAACCGGATACTCTCCGTCAGAGCAACCGCTCAAAAGAGCAACTGCCGAAAGCATTGTCACAACTGCAAGGGCAATTGAAATTATTTTTGTTTTCATAACTGACCTCCAATTAATCAGCAAAACAGCGATTCAACATACTGTCTTGCACATCTTGGTGAACGACCGCCTCTTGAAAGTGCAAACTGCTCTGCACCCTGTGCAAGCTCTTCGTGAGACATCTTGACACCTCTCTGCTCTGCCAGTGAATATACAATTTCAAGGAAATCGTTCTTTGAGGGAACTGTGTAGCAAACAGCAAGACCGAAACGGTCTGAAAGTGAAAGGCTTTCCTGCATATTGTCACGAACATTTATATCGTCAACGGTATGAGTTCTGTCGGAAATGCTTTCCTTAACAAGGTGTCTGCGGTTTGATGTTGCATAAATCAACGCATTATCGGGACGAGCCGCAAGTCCGCCCTCAAGCACGGCTTTAAGGGTTGTGTAGCTCTGATCCTGATGCTGGAACGAAAGATCATCAATAAATATAATGAATTTAAGCGGAAGAGCGGCAATCTTGTCAACAAGGAGCGGAAAGTCAATAAGTCTGTCCTTAGGCATCTCAACAATGCGGAGTCCGTCTTTGCGGAACTCGTTTGCAATAGCCTTGACTGTTGAGCTCTTACCTGTACCCTTGTCACCGTAAAGCAGACAGTTGTTACAGCTCTTGCCCTGAATAAACGAAAGTGTATTGTTTACAACCTGACTTCTCTGACGCTCATATCCCGTAAATGTATCCATATCAATCTTGTCCGGGTGTTCAACAGGCTGAATGTCACCGTCACGCCAGATGAATGCCTTGTAACGTGCAAACATTCCGCAGCCGTTTTCCTTATAATAAGCAGAAAGCTTGTCAAGTGAACCGTCGTATCCGTCAAAGCACGGAGCACACTTGCCTGTCTGCCACTTTGGAAGAATCGGAATAAGCTCTTTGATTTCATCAGCATAGGTATATGCCTCAAGCACTTCATCGGAAGTAAGCTTTGCGGCTGTTAAAATAGCGTCACAGTCTGTCTTAACGGCAGAAATGACATTTTCGGGTAACTCACCCTGCTTACCTGCTGTTGCGGCACGGGCAAAACAGTTATCGTCAAAAAGAGCCGTTTCGCTGATTGCAAATGCAAACTTATCTGCACAACCTCTTTCACAAAGCATTGAGCAAAGCTTGCCGTATGCGCCAAGAAATTCCTCAGGCTTTTTGTCGAGCGAAAGCAAAAGTTCATAAAAGGCTTTCGGTACGCTTCTGTTCATTATACCTCTGAATACCGAGAGTGATGACAAAAGCATTTTACACTTATTTACATTCTTCATACTAAACATCCCAATCTATTCTAATCTACTTAATTGTACACATTTTTATCCGTTTAGTCAATAATTTACAGCAAACAACGGTATCCTATTTTTTACACTTTAACAAGCCAAAATATGTATAATTTTTAAACTTTAAATTTTCAAAACGGGGCAAAAAAGTCTGTAAAACGGCTTATTTGCTCCAAGCAAAAAAATTTGAAAAAATTTTTAAAAAAGTGTTGACAATTGGAGAAAGCCGTAGTATAATCAATACTGTTCTCGAGAGAGAAACAAAAAATTGAATGAAGTTGGTGTTGATGACGCTGAGGGTCCACCTGTTCCCATACCGAACACAGAAGTTAAGCTCAGTGGTGCCGAAAATACTTGGCTGGTGACGGCC
>CACXEX010000032.1 GCA_902766775.1 uncultured Ruminococcus sp.
CACAAGGATATTAAGCCTGAAAATGTGATGATTGACAGCAGCGGCAATGTAAAGCTGATTGATTTTGATGCGGCAAGGCTGTACAAGCCGTATCAGTCGAAAGACACGCAGGCTATCGGCACAATGGGATATGCCGCACCCGAACAGTACGGAATAAATCAAACAGATGAACGGACGGATATTTACGCAATCGGGGTTTTGATGAATGTTATGCTCACGGGTCAGCCGCCTGAAATTCGCCTTTATAACGGCAGACTGAAAAGGGTGATTGTAAAATGTACCCAGACAATTCCCGACAACCGCTATCAGAATGTGAAAGAACTGAAAAGAAATCTTTAAAACAGAATAAAACTGTGCTGACAGCACACGACAAAAATACCGCCTTTGATTATACTTTAATTAGAGTTTAATCAAGGGCGGTAATTATTTTGTGGATTTTTAACAAAGGTTTTACAGCTTGTCGATGTTATCGGCAAGAACTCTCACCGTGTTAAGAAATGTGTTCACCTTGGTTTTGTCGGTGTCTTTAAGCACGCTGTCAATTTCGTTAAGCATATGCTTGTTTTCGACCGAATCAAATACAAGCCAATCAATGCTTGTGTCGAGTGCCTGAGAAATGCGGAAAAGAACATCAACGGAAAGTATTCTTGTTCCACGCTCAATGTGACCGATGTGTGCCGCAGAAAGTTCGCACAATTCGCCGAGCTGTTCCTGCGTAAAGCCTTTTTCAATCCGCTTTTCTTTTATCCTTTTGCCGAGTGCTGTATAATCAATGTTTTTGTTCATAAGTAAAACCTCAGAATGCTATATATAGTTTATTTTAAACTTTTTGAACAAAAAAATAAATTTACTGTAAGCATTTATTATTGACTTGTAGCATTATTTGTGCTAAACTTGTTTTATAACAGATGAATTTTTTATGAACTTTGACAGACCGCAGTTCAGCCGTCTGTAATAAATAAAATTTTTAGGAGGAAAAATTATGAGTAAATGTAAAATTAAGCTAAGAAGCAGCATTTCTGTCATATTATCCGTGCTGATAGTGCTTTCGGCGGCAATGTGCGTGCCTGTTACGGCAAGTGCCGCCACCTATGATTCAAATCCGGATGATTATACTCTTTGCAATCGTAACGACAATGACAAGACTGCTGAAATTTACAGCTATATCGGGGATAGCGAATATATTGAGTTTCCATCAATGATAGATGGTTATAAGGTAACAGCAATAAATGCTGATTTTGAAGATAATCAAAAGCTTAAGGGAGTCATTATACCCGACACGATTGAGTATGTTTCATACGGATTATTTTCAGGCTGCACTTCCTTGACTGATGTTAAGCTTGGAAAGAATTTGAAGAATATTACGGGATGGATGTTTGAAGATTGTACAAATTTAAAAAATATTGAGATTGGAAATAATGTGAGCAAAATAGGCGAATATGCCTTTTTAAACTGTAAATCGTTAAGAAATATAATAATTCCTTCAAGTGTTCAAAATATTGGAGTATCTGCTTTTTATGGGTGTACAAATTTAAAAAGAATGACGATTCCATCAAATACATATCTTGAAGATGATAGCATAGGTTATTATAGCAATAATGGTAATGATTGCCCATTACCCGATTTTGTTATTGTTGGCGATATAAATTCTTACGCTCAAAGATATGCAAATGATAACGGCTTTAAATTTGAAAAATATACAGTAACTCTTCCCACACCGCAGATAACAAGCCTTGCAAATACGGCAAACGGTGTTGCAATTAAATGGGACAAGGTTGCGGGTGCGTACGGCTACAGACTTTACTACAAGCCTGCGTCAGGCGGTTGGAAGAGATTCAAGGATACAACTGCAACAAGTTTTACAGATTCGAGTGTAGTACCAAACAAAACCGAAACTTATACAATCCGCTGCATTGACAAAGACGGCAACACAATCAGCGGTTTTAATTCAAACGGTTGGTCAATTAAATATGTGCCTGTTGCACCGACAATTTCAAAGCTTGAAAACACATCAAGCGGTATTAAGCTGACTTGGAACAAAATTGCAGGTGTTTACGGCTACCGTCTTTATCGCAAAACTTCTTCGGGTTGGAAGAGATTTAAAGACACAACCGCAACGAGCTTTACCGATTCGGGTGTAACAGCTAACAAAACCGAAACCTACACAATCCGTTGTATCGACAGCAACGGCAACACCGTCAGCAGTTATAACTCAACAGGTTGGTCAAAGAAATATACTGCGTCAACTCCGTCAATCAGTAAGCTTGAAAATACATCGGGCGGAATTAAGCTCAGTTGGAACAAAGTTACAGGTGCCTACGGCTATCGACTTTATCGCAAAACTTCTTCGGGTTGGAAGAGAATCAAAGATACAACCGCCACAACATATACCGACAGTGCCGTGAAATCGGGCAGAACAGAAACTTATACAATCCGCTGTATTGACAAGAACGGCAATACAGTCAGCGGATATAACTCAAAGGGTTGGTCAAAGAAGTATGTCTACAATCCGCCTAAGTCAATCAAGCTGAACAAAACATCAGCCTATATCGGCAAAAAGGAAAGCGTTACGCTGAAATACACACTTTCAGCGGGTTCAACAAGCACAGTAACTTGGTCATCAAGCAACAAAAATGTTGCAACCGTGTCAGGCGGAAAAGTTACCGCCAAAGGTGCAGGTACAACTACAATCACCGCAACAACCGAAAACGGCAAAAAAGCCACCTGTAAGGTGACTGTTATAAATGGTGTGAGGAAACATCTTTATGTAAATTCTTATAGGGTAAGAGTTTGTGATTTTTCAGTGGTCGTTCCTGACAGTTGCACAGTTGTGTACGGTGACGATTGCGTGGTGTTTGTTGATAAGTATAATAAAAACAAATACGGCAGCGGTACATTGATGTGGGTAACATTTTCAGGTAGATACAAAGAAACAAAAGAGTATTATTTAGGCAAAACAAATCGTACTAAAATTGTATATCAGTATCCAATGGGAGCCGGTGTCGGAAATGTTCTTGATAAAACATCCAGTCAAAAGTATCAGGATTCATTGAAAAATATGGAACTTTCAATCAAGAACACTTTCAGATTTGAATAACAATCGGTGTTAATTTAAGGGGGAATAACAATGGCAAATATGTTTAAAGAAACATCAAAGCACAAAAGTCCTGTATCAGTTGAGGACAGTGTAAAAACTGACAAAGTGATAAGTGAACTTTGGAGTTGGTGTTCCGGTGTAGAAACTCTGGGTATGATTCTTTTTGTAATTTTGATTATAATAGGAATTGTTACTTCAATTATTTCAGGTTTTGAACCTGACGGTACATCATATTATGGCGAAGTGAAATATAAATTTAATTTCGGCACATTCTTTATGAATCTTGTTGATGCCGCAATCCGTGCTTTTATTGAGTATTGCATTTATCATGTTGTAGCATTGCTTATCGGCTCATTGGCAAGCATTACTCAGCATACGAAAGCAACTGCCAAATTACTTGAATA
>CACXEX010000033.1 GCA_902766775.1 uncultured Ruminococcus sp.
GCGAGGAAAGTCCGGGCTTCACAGAGCGATAATAACGGCTAACGGCCGCCGGGGGCGACCCCAGGGATAGTGCAACAGAAAATAACCGCCGGGGTGACCCGAAAGCATTTCGGGAAGGCAGGTTCTGCTTGGAAAGGCGATTTCAGCCCGACCGAAAAGAACGTGCTGATTTCACCCCGGTAAGGATGGAAAGGTGAGGTAAGAGCTCACCGGAGGGCAGGAGACTGCTCTGCCGTGTAAACCCTATTTGAAGCAACACCGTGGTAGGACATTATACGCTTGCTCGGCGTGTCCTTAGGAGGTGGCATTGAGCAGATTCGGCAACGGTCTGCCAAGATAGATGGCTGTTCACGACAAAACCCGGCTTATAGATACAGTCGCATTTATAAAGCACCCTTTATGGGTGTTTTTTATTTTTTCATTTTGCAACTTGCAAATAAAATGCAAATTGACATTTTAAGAAAATAAGACTATAATGCGAATATGCAAACAATTTGCATATTATGAGGTGAATTAGTTTGAAAAAGTCAAAATACAGTACCAAACAAAGAGAATTACTCATTAAATATCTTTCTGAACATATAGATGAACAGGTTTCTACATATCAAATTGCAAATGAATTGCAAAATAGCAAAATAAGCCTTAGTGCAATTTACAGAAATCTTTCTGAACTTGAAAAAGAAGGCCTTGTAAAAAGGTGTATAAAAGCTAACTCAAGAGAAGTTTACTATCAATATATAGCAAGCGATGAGTGCCAAAACAGTATCCACCTTACCTGCCGTATGTGTGGCAAATCATTCCATATGGATTCAAATGATGCTGAAATTTTACTTTTGAGTGTAAAGCTAAACAACGGATTCACAATTGACAAACCCCTCTCAACCCTCTATGGAATATGCAAAGATTGCAGTGAACAAAATGATATAGACTAACACACAAAAAGCAACGGGCAGTAAACTAATCAAATTGTTTACTGCCTGTTTATTTATCTATTCGATTTTTCTATAATTTTTTCGGCACATTTAATGCCGTCAACTGCGGCGGAGATAATTCCGCCTGCATAGCCTGCACCCTCACCGCAAGGATAAAGTCCTTCAATAAGCACACTTTCAAGTGTATCTGTCTTTCTCATTATTCTGACGGGGGAGGAACTTCTGCTCTCAACACCCGTTAAAACAGTGTCACCGTCATCAAATCCGTGTAATGTTCTGCCCATTTTCACAATACCCTGAGCCATAGAAGTGCTGACATATTCAGGCAAAATCTCATTTATATTTGAAAATTCGTAATTCGGGCCGATACTTGGCTTTACATCACCGAGGTGAGTTGATTTTCTATTATTAAGGAAATCGTCAACCCTCTGTACGGGGGCATTATAATTTTCACCGCCTGCGACAAACGCTTTTGATTCAAGTTTTCTCTGTAAGAACATTCCTGCAAGTGGGTGGTCGGATTCATAATCATTTGGATTTATTCCTACAAGCAATGCTGAATTTGAATTTTCGGCATCTCGTGCAAATTCACTCATACCGTTTGTGCAAAGTCGATTTTCTTCGCTTGACGCATTAACAACTTTGCCACCCGGACACATACAGAATGTATATACGCCTCGTCCGTTATCAAGGTGTGCATTCATTTTGTAATTTGCCGAACCGAGATTTTTATTACCTGCAAACTTACCGTATTGAGACTTGTCGATTTTCTCACGAAGATGCTCAATTCTCGCTCCGACAGAGAAAGGTTTTGCCTCAATCGGCAACTTTAAATCATAAAGCATCTCAAAAGTATCCCTTGCACTGTGACCTATTGCAAGAATAACATTGTCAGTTTCTATAATTTCTTTGCCGTTTCCGGTTTCAACGGTTATGGATTTCAGCTTGTTATCATTAAAAGTCATTGAAACAAGTTTTGTTTCAAACATAACCTTTCCGCCGAGTTCAATAATCTCGTTGCGAATATTCTTAATTGTGCCTTTTAGCATATCTGTTCCGATATGCGGCTTTGCATTATAGAGAATTTCATCGGGTGCGCCGTGACTTACAAATTCTTCAAGCACCTTGCGTTGTCTTGTATCCTTCGTACCCGAATTCAGTTTTCCATCAGAAAATGTTCCTGCACCGCCCTCACCAAACTGAACATTTGAAGTTGTGTCAAGTTCACCGCTTGTCCAGAACTTATTTACATCGGCAGTTCTTCTGTCAACATCCCGACCTCTTTCAATAAGGATAGGATTTGCACCGCTCCTTGCCAGAATAAGTGCCGCAAACAATCCTGCCGGACCTGCTCCGACTACAACAGGGGAGGGAGCATTGCCGAATTTCATCTGATTA
>CACXEX010000034.1 GCA_902766775.1 uncultured Ruminococcus sp.
TTCATCGGCGGAGTAATCGCTCCGAATCAGGGACTTTTTCCGAAATATGACAAAGGCGAATTTGACCTTGACGGCACAAAAATGATTATAAGTGCAGGACTCAGCAACACGACATTTGTACCGAGAATTAACAATCAGGTTGAAATTACAGTTGTGAACATAGAGTAATCTAATGCAATTTAAAATAATTTCCACACAAGCGAAACTGCTAAAAAATTATATAAATATTGCAATGCAACTGTAATTATGTAGCGGGATACCGTGTTCTCTCGTCTGAAATATAGTCGCAATGCGTTGCACATAAATATGCTTCCTTTTGCTCGTTATTTCAGACAGCGCTATGCTCCCTGTATCCGCCACCGGCGGCGGTCGCAAGGCTACCCCTACAATTAAACAATAACTTTATAAACAAAACGGTCGGGAAACAATGTTTTGCATTTTGCAAACTTGCTACCCGACCATAACTTTTCACTATTACTCTGCGTAAACAGCCTAGTTCTTTTCGCTGTAATTCTTCAGTTCCGCAGGGGTTCTGCCGTATTCGGATTTACAAAACAGAATCAGCGAATTCACATTTGGAAATCCGTTCTCAAGTGCCGCCTGTTTAACGGTGATCTTCTTGTTTCTCAAATCATCAATTGCGTGTTCAAGCCGTACTCTTCTAAGGTACTTTGAAAATGTTTCTTCTGTTTTATCCTTAAAATACTTTGAAAAATGAGCAGGCGTCATACCGACATAATTTGCAATCTCATTCAGGGTAATTTCGTGCTTGTAGTTATCGTGCATATACCTGATAGCACTTTTTGCACAATCATAATCCTCCGCCTGTGAGCCGTGAACATATTTTATGCTGTTATCAATACAGTCACGGATGAGATAATACGAAATGCTGTACATTACCGCTCTGACCTTCATACTGATAAGCTTGCTCTTATACTCTTCGTAGCCGTAGAGTGTATTCATCGTCTTTTTCATAAACTCCAGTGCTTCACCGTCGGGCTGTTTAAAACTCGGCACAATGTGCGGATTTTCAATATAAGGAGCAATTGCCTTTGGAATGACATTGAGCATAACCGCCTGAGTATCTTCTCCAATGTCAGAATATGAATGTACCTCCTGACTGTTCAGCACATAGACATCGCCCTCATTTAGAATGATTTCGCAGTCAAGTTTATTGAGTTTAACCGTTCCCTTTTTTACATAGATAATCTCATATGAACCGTGCCAGCGAAGTCCCGTTTCAAAAGCCGCTTTTATTTCGGGATATCGGGTTACTCTTCCGCTGTAATACGGTTCGGGAGGCAACAGATACTTTTTATATTTCACAGTTTAACCCCCGCTCTCAGTTATTAATCACATAATCAGCGCAAAAGTAAATATATTTAAGATCCGCAATCACCGCAGAATGGTCTGTTTTTACAACAACCGTTCTGCGTTCCTTTTTACTGATTTCTTCAACGCAACGCGCAACATTACACTTTGAAGGCTCATAACCGTATTTTTCAAAAAATTCCTCCGTTGTCATAACGAGTGAACCGTAACCCTCGAACATATGCAAAAGGGAGTAATCAATCAACTTGTACTCCTCGTCAATAATACTGATTCCAATATCGCAATTTGTCATCGAACCGATGTAGTACGGTGCGTCGTTCAGAAACAATCCTGTCTTATACGAGCCGATTGAAACGGTAAGGTCTGAGTTCACCGCTGTACTGCACACACCCGTGTCACCGTTTATTCCGCTGTTTATGTCAGCGCTGATAACATATGCATTTGTCATATTAATCTGCTCAACAGCCTCGAGCATTTCGCCCTTGAGCTCACCCGAAAAACCTGTTCCAAGAAGGCAATCGACAACAATATCAAATCCCGTAAAAGCCGCTGCCTGTGACATCGGCAACTCCTCTGCACCGAGTGACATTGCGGTTTTATAATAATAAAGTCCGTCCCTCGAAAAACCGTCGCTCGCCCTGAAAATTGTAGGGGTAAAGCCGTTCTGACACAAAATACAGGCGAGAGCGTAGCCGTCACCGCCGTTGTTGCCCTTTCCGCAGACTATGGCAACCTTACCGACAAATTTTGCCGATTCAAAAATACCTTTTGCGGCTCTGTGCATAAGCTCCGCTGAGGGGGTGCGCTCCGCAATTGTACGGGCATCGCTTTTCCGCATATTTTCAACCGAAACAACCTGAGCAAATTCCATATCATATTCCTCCGTTAAATATAATCCCAAAACCCTTATGTGCCGTTCGCAGCATTAAATGCCGTCAAAACCGCACTTTCATCCATATTGCAACCGAGCAAAAACAAAGGCGTTGTGCTTAGAAACTCGTTAAGCAGTTCAAGCAATTTTTCCATTCTGCTCCGTTCAACATCAATAACCGTTGCCTCAAACAACTGCTTTATTACCTGTGACGGCGAAACTCTGACAGCGCTGTTTTTCTCCGCCCTTTGCAACATATAAACAGCCTTTATCGGCGCTTTTGTGTTTGTTCCTATGTCGGCCTTCCCCATCCAAGGAGTTCCGTAGGCATAAAATTTTCCGTCACACTTTCGTATAATCGGCTTATCATCGTTAATCATTGTCACCCTGCTGCCGAAATGTTTTCGCCAAAGTGCCGTGTGCGTTGACTTTCCCGTTCCGCTGACAGCCGAGAAGATGTACGCTTCACCGTCGAGTTCAAGGCACGAAGAATGAAAAAAGAAACCGTCAAAACTGTCAAGCACGGCATTACAGAATTTTGAGAGAATCAGAACATCCTCGGCACCTTGTTCGGTGATATTGTCACCAAGTTTACAACGCCGGATAATTTCATCGTCCGAAATCGATATTGAAATATCGACCTTTGGTAATCCTTCTGACTTTTCTGACAGCACGGCATACGGCTCAAGCCGTTTTCTGTTGATTTCAAATTTTGGATTTATTACAACATTTAAGTCTGCAATTCTGTATATCGCCATAACAACTCCATTAATCATATAAGATTACTATGAAATAACAAGCACGGAAAATTTGTACTAATTTAAATTTTTAAAGTGCTTATCATATCCCATCAAATTTTGCCCCTTGTAAATCTTTGATTGGTGACATCATAAAGCACTTCGTGATTATGATATAATGTTCATATTGTAACACAAATTAACATTTTTTGCTACGGCGAAATGAATAAATCTTATTTTGGCTTTTAGTGCAAAATGTTTATAGAAACAGTGTTACAGCCAAACTTTCGTCTGTTTTTTGCCCCGAATTTGACATAATAAACATATCTGCGAATTTTTATTCATTTTCCGTTCAATTAAAAAAAGCATAATTTTATGACTTTTTCTTACTTCTCCGATTTTTCCGTAACTTCTTTAAAGTTTGCCCCTTCATAAAGGCAAATGCCTTGTGAGTCACCGTCTCTATTAAAACAGGAATAAATATTCCCGCCGCAAGGTAGATTATACAATAAAAGTTCAAATCATAGGGTCGGTAAATATACCATATGGTTGATTTGAGTTTTATAAGGTCAAAATCTTTGAAAAACGGCGTGATAATGCTTAATCCCCAAAACGCCCACTTCACAATCATAAAGGCAAAAATATGGTGAATCATAATACCGTATGTGTTGTCGGAAATCATCCTCACAAGCTTTTTATTCTTGATAATCGGTGTAATCAGCTTTGCCACTCTCAACCAAAATGCAATGCCCGTGATTGCAGTAAGGTACGGAACAACAGGACCGTTCTCAAACTCCACGCATTTTGACGGGATGTATTCAAGATTTTGACAGAATGTAAGCAAAATGAGCTGAACGCCGAGCACAATTGCAAAATATGCAACGCTGTTGAGATTGTCATGCTTTTCAAGTTTTTCGTGATAGAACTTTCCAAACTGGAAACACGGCAAAAACAGCATTGACCTGCATAACAAAAGCAACACGCCCTGCGGGGCAGGATTAAGGATACAATACTGCACACCAAAAATTCCTACTGCAAGATACACCGCAAGAATGACATATTCGTTGCCCCTATGCACCTTTTTGAGCAGTTTGCGAAATAAGATGTTAAAAACACAAACGCAAAACAGAGGATACACAAACCACGAACCAAGATTATAGACAAAGCTTTCACCGTCGATAAACGGCATAACAAAGAGGTTGTACAAATTAAATTTGCCCTGTGCCATTGCATAGCCTGACTGCGTGAGTGCAAATGCGATTACTCCATATACAATATTCCATAAATATGCCGGAATCAACAATCGTTTTGTACGGCCCCATATGTATTTAAAAATATGTTCCTCGTGTTTTTCCTTGTAAAAATACCCGGAAATAAAAACGAACAGAGCAAGGTTAAACGAATATTTCGGAAACCAATCGTACATAAGCGAAATACCGCCGTTGTAACAATGTCCCGAAACAATGATTATTATACCGATTGCCGACAGAACTTTGAATGTATAATTAATATTTTCATCATTTTCCGTTCTGTGACTGTCGCCTATGATATTGCCCTGATTCAAGGCGGATTTCCTGCGTTTTCTGCTTTTTCCCATACTTCCCTCGCAATCGGTTTGTATTAAACCGTAAAATTCCGCAAATTTACACAACAATTGTAACACAAAGGCAATCTGTAATCAATATATTTAACTTTCCGTACAAAATGCCTGTAATTTCTTACTTTTGCAATGTTCATATTCGATAGTATAACTGCGTCCTTCCCACCCATTCACTTTTTAATTTTCGTTTACCGGCCATATTGATAACGCCTATTTGTACTCAACCGAACTTTATATACCAAACCTGTTTAATAAGCTTTGTGCAACCAATCGATTGTCATATACTGCGTTTTGCTATACTGCAAATTTTTCGCAACCGACTGATTTGGCAACATAATTTATGTGTAACTGCCAACCACTATATTTTATGTAATGTGGTAAAAACACGGCTTAAATCGCATATTTTTAATATTTTAAAACACAATATAAAATACAAAATAAAAAATTACAAAAAAACTATTGACACAGGCCTTGTACAGTGCTATAATAATAAAGCTGTAAAAAACAGCAGAGTTGTATATCGCGGGATAGAGCAGCTCGGTAGCTCGTCGGGCTCATAACCCGAAGGTCGTCGGTTCAAATCCGGCTCCCGCAACCATTCATAAGCACTAATCGTTATGGTTAGTGCTTATTTTTATTTTGCAAATCCGAACCGACGGTCTGAGGGTTCCCGAGGTGAGCAAGCAAAAACAATCCTGCGAATTGTTTTTGTGCAGCGATTAACTGAAATACCGAGTTTGCAGACAGATTTATAATCTGTCGCACAAACGACTGTATTTCAGGAAGGTCAACCGAGCCTGCGAGGGCGATAATCGGTTCAAATCCGGCTCCCGCAACCAAACAAGACGGTTTTTCGAAACCGTCTTTTCTTTTTCCAATTTTTTCGAAAACGCCTGAAA
>CACXEX010000035.1 GCA_902766775.1 uncultured Ruminococcus sp.
AATAGGAAAATATCAGTCATCAAAGTTGGGAGTCTGAATTGCATCGTAGCCTGTTTCTCCCGTACGGATTTTAACCGCCTGTTTAAGATAGTAGGTAAATATTTTACCGTCACCCGGGTTGCCCGTAAAGGCTGTTTTTCTGATTGCATCAATCGTCTTTTTCTCCCACTCTTCGGAAGAAACAACAATTTCAAACTTGATTTTCGGCAAAACCTGAACATCAACCTTCTGTCCTCTTACATACTCGGACATACCTCGCTGAATTCCGCAACCTACAACCTGATATGCTGTGATTCCGTTTACACCGATATCCGTGAGAGCCTTTTTGACATCAACAAACATCTCTTCACGAACAACGGCCTCTATTTTTATAAGCTGAACATCATTATTGTTTTCCATACTTCAAAACCTCCGTTAGTTGTCAAGACCGTTAAATGACGGATAAGCAGATTCACCGTGCTGTGAAACATCAAGACCCATAAGTTCATCTCTGAGGTCAACTCTGATTTTGCCTGTGATAAGTCTTGTAATGCCGTAGCAGATGAGTGTGCCCACAACTGCAATTACGATTGTGATGCCGATACCTGCTGCCTGAGCACCGAACTGAGCAAACTCGCCATATAAAAGTCCGTTGCCTGCACTGCTGTTGATTGCTGTGCATGAGAACACACCTGTGAGAAGTCCGCCCCAGATACCGCCTGTGCCGTGACAGCTGAATGCGTCAAGTGCATCATCAAAACCGAATTTTTTCTTGCCGTATGAAATCATAATATAGCAAACTGGGCTTGTTGTCAAACCGATAATAACTGCCGCCCACATTGGAACAAATCCAGCGCCCGGTGTGATACCTACAAGACCTGCAACCATACCTGTGCTTGCACCGATAAGTGTAGGCTTTTTGTTCTTGATAACATCGCAGAGCATCCAAGAAAGCATTGCGGCAGCGGCTGAAACGCCTGTTGTCATAAATGCGTGAGCTGCAAGACCGTCGGCGGCAAGGGCAGAACCTGCGTTGAATCCGAACCAACCGAACATAAGAAGTGATGCACCGAGAACAACTGTTGGAATATTGTGAATTCTGTAAATTGAATGTTCATAATCGTGACGCTTGCCGAGAAGTATGCAGAGGACAAGAGCAGAAACACCCGAGCTGATATGTACAACATCGCCGCCCGCAAAGTCGAGAGCACCGATACCGTCTGCACCTAAGAGTCCTCCCTGTCCCCATACCATATGAGCGAGCGGATAATATACGATAAGCGACCAGAAGACTGTGAAAACGAAAATTGACTTAAATTTCATTCTGCCCGCAACCGCACCGGTGATAAGAGCAGGGGTGATTACCGCAAACATCATTTGGAATGCAGAAAATACCATATTCGGAATTGATGCGTCATCTGTGTAACCCTCAGTGAGTGAAACGCCCTCAAGTCCGAGCCAACGGAAATCGCCTATAAAAGGATTTCCCGAAGGAGCGAATGAAAGTGAATAACCGAAAAGCACCCACATAACAATTCCGATGCCGATGATGAAAATTGAAGTCATCATTGTGTTTACAACATTTTTCTTTCGTACAAGACCGCCGTAAAACATTGCAAGACCGGGGGTCATTATAAATACGAAAGCCGCACAAATCAGCACAAAGCATATATTACCTGAATCCATTTTTAAAACCTCCACATAAACCGTTTTGCCAAAGCAAAAAAATAAAGCTCACAATGTTTTATTCTGATTTTTGCAAGTTTTAAAAACTTTGTTGCAAAACCAGAAGAAACAAAAGTGAACTTCCTTGTCCTTTTTATATTCAGTTTTCCGAAAACTTCATAAGACCTTTGCCTTACTGTCTTGAATTATATAGCCTTAGAAGCCGCTTGTCAATACTTTTTTGAATATTTTTTAAAATTTTTTGCTTTTTTGTTGGGTTGAGATACAAATTCTCAGCGTTAAATATAAATTGCCGCACAAATCGAAGTTTTGCAAGTTTATTTAATTTTCTTGCAAATTATTTTTTCTTTTTCGGTGCAGGCAATTCATCATACATTGCACCGAATAATCCTGTCAAAAAATTTTTGTCATCAACTTCATCTATAAAAAGCATTTCTTTTGCTCCCTCATACGGAAGTTCGTACACCACATTCGGCATAAAATCCACTGCCGATTTAACGGGTTTAACAAGCAGTCTGTCATCATATATTCCGCCGACAATTTTGCCACGAAAATAAATGATATATTCACCCATCATTTTGCGATATGTTATGTCTTCAAGTTCCGACAACTGACCCATAATAAAATCCAGATATTCTTTACTTGATGCCATTTTCAAATTCCTTTCAATAAAAAGTATAACAAAAAACTACGGTCAACATAGCCCTGTCAACCGTAGTTAAAAATCAAGATATTTTATTTTGCAAAATCGGAAGCTCTGCTTTCACGGATGATATTAACCTTAATCTGTCCGGGATATTCAAGCTCTTCTTCGATTTTCTTACAGATCTCTCTTGCAAGCGGAATCATACGCTCGTCATTGACGATTTCAGGTTTAACCATAACTCTAACCTCACGGCCTGCCTGAATTGCAAAAGTACGCTCAACACCGTCAAACGAAGATGCAACCTCTTCAAGTTTCTGAAGTCGCTTAATGTAGTTTTCAACATTTTCTCTTCTTGCTCCGGGTCTTGCGGCTGAGATAGCGTCGGCTGCCTGTACAAGACACGCAACTATTGTTCTTGCTTCAACATCACCGTGGTGAGCGTGAATAGCGTGAATAACAGCGTCGCTTTCCTTATACTTTTTGGCAAGGTCAACACCAATCTGAATATGTGTTCCCTCAACCTCATGGTCATTGGATTTACCTATATCGTGCAAAAGACCTGCACGCTTGGCAATTGTAGGATCAAGACCAAGCTCGCTTGCCATCATACCTGCAAGGTATGAAACCTCAAGAGAGTGATCAAGTACGTTCTGTCCGTAACTGGTACGGTAACGAAGTCTGCCGAGAAGTTTGACAAGCTCCGGATGAATGTTGTGAACACCTGCGTCAAGCACAGCTCTCTCACCTGTACGCTTGATTTCAGCCTCAACTTCTCTTCTTGCCTTTTCAACCATCTCCTCAATTCTTGCGGGATGGATTCTGCCGTCTGCAATAAGTTTTTCAAGTGCAATTCTTGCAATTTCTCTTCTTACAGGCTCAAAGCACGAGAGTGTGATAGCCTCAGGTGTGTCATCAATAATAAGGTCAACACCTGTAAGAGTTTCGATAGCTCTGATGTTACGGCCCTCACGACCGATGATTCTGCCTTTCATCTCGTCATTTGGAAGAGGAACAACCGAAATTGTTGCCTCTGAAACCTGCTCAGCAGCGAGTCGCTGAATTGCAAGCGAAATAATGTTTCTTGCCTTGTCGTCTGCTTCCTCTTTGAGCTGTTCGGTATATTCCATAATTTTAACCGATTTCTCGTGAGCAAGCTCATTTTCAAGCTGTGAAAGCAAATAGCTTTTAGCCTGTTCTGCCGTGTAGCCCGAAATTTTTTCAAGCATTTCAAACTGGCTCTTCTTCAAGGTCTCAATTTCTTCGAGTTTTGCATCTGCCTCACGAAGTTTTTTGTTGACCTTTTCTTCTTTGCGTTCAGTATTGTCGAGCTTTTTGTCAAGAGATTCTTCCTTCTGCTGGATTCTTCTCTCCTGACGCTGAACTTCCTTGCGTCGATCGGAAATTTCTTTTTCGCTCTCATTTCTGAAACGATGAACCTCGTCTTTACCCTCAAGGACTACTTCCTTTTTCCTTGCTTCGGCTGTCTTAATAGCGTCAGCCACAATCTTCTTTGCCTCTTCCTCAGCACTTCCGATTTCCTTTTCGGCAGTGTTTTTGCGGATGGCAATTCCAAGGAAAATACCTGCACCTGCGCCGATAACAACTGCGGCTACAATGCAGATAATACTTATCCACAATGGCAATTTGGACACCTCCTTAGTTTGATTTTTTCAAATATTTCACAGTTCCCAATCAATTAGACTTTAAAGGTGCCGTTAAAAAGATATTCAATTTTCATTTTTACATTGTAAATATTTTTTTATACATATTTATATGCACAGCCTGCAAAACACCATACAAGTTGCTCAGGCATTCCGTAAGTCATACGGAAACGCCATAAAAATTATAAAAAATATCTATATATAACGGCTCTTTTAAAGAGTCTGATTAAAAAAGTCGCAAAAGTCAAAAACTGTACTTTTGCCAAAATCCACATTAGCGGACTATACAATTTTATAATATAATCACCAAATTGTCAAGAATAAGCAAAGGTTTTTTGCAAATAATTAATTATGAAAAACAAAAAGATTACAGTTTTTTTGGCAACTGCGGTTCAAATTTGCCTTAAAAAAGCAAAACAACGCCGTATTTTTTACCGTATTTGTAAAAAAGATAAAATTTTTTCGTTAAATTTTTGTCAAGCTATTGAAGAAATGAAAAAAATGTAATATAATAGAAGCACCTTAGAATTTTAGGAGGAATTTTTTTATGTCAGTAAAAGTTGCAATTAACGGTTTCGGCCGTATCGGTCGTCTTGCTTTCAGACAGATGTTCGGTGCTGAGGGTTACGAAGTAGTAGCTATCAACGATCTTACAGATCCTGCTATGCTCGCAAACCTTCTTAAGTACGATACAGCACAGGGCGGCTACTGCGGTAAGATTGGTGAAAACCTTCACACAGTAGAAGCAGGCGAAGGTTCAATCATCGTTGACGGCAAAGAGATCACAATCTACGCTAAGCCAAACGCTGCTGAGCTTCCTTGGGGCGAACTCGGTGTTGACGTAGTTCTCGAGTGCACAGGTTTCTATACATCAAAGGCTAAGAGCCAGGCTCACCTCGATGCAGGTGCTAAGAAGGTTGTTATTTCTGCTCCTGCAGGCAACGACCTTAAGACAATCGTTTACAGCGTAAACGAAAAGACTCTTACAGCTGACGACACAATCATTTCAGCTGCTTCATGTACAACAAACTGCCTCGCTCCTATGGCTGACACACTTAACAAGTATGCAGAAATCCAGAGCGGTATTATGTCAACAATCCACGCTTACACAGGCGACCAGATGATTCTTGACGGTCCTCACAGAAAGGGCGA
>CACXEX010000036.1 GCA_902766775.1 uncultured Ruminococcus sp.
ATATCCGTTTGACGGCAGCTGGGGATATCAGGTTACAGGCTACTTTGCCGCAACATCCCGTTACGGTGAGCCGAAAGACCTTATGTATTTTGTGGACAGATGTCATGAAGAGGGCATCGGCGTTATCCTTGACTGGGTTCCTGCTCACTTCCCGAAGGATGCACACGGTCTTGGCAGATTTGACGGTACAGGCTGTTATGAATATGAAGATTCCCGTATCGGTGAACACAAGGAATGGGGTACATATATCTTCAATTACGGCAGATATGAGGTAACAAGTTTCCTCCTTTCATCTGCAATGTTCTGGCTTGACAAGTACCATGTTGACGGTATTCGTGTTGACGCTGTTGCATCAATGCTCTATCTTGATTACAACAGAAAAGACGGCGAATGGATTGCAAACGCATACGGCGGAAGAGAAAACCTTGTTGCAGTTGACTTCTTGCAGAAACTCAACACGGTTGTACATATGTTCCACCCCGAGGCTATGATGATTGCCGAAGAAAGTACAGCATGGCCGAATGTTACCCGTTACCCGATTAAGGATATGGGCCTTGGCTTTGACTACAAGTGGAATATGGGTTGGATGAATGATATGCTTTCATACATCTCACTCGACCCGTTGTGGAGAAATTATCACCACGACACCCTTACTTTCAGTATGGTTTATGCTTTTTCCGAGAACTTTATGCTGCCGATTTCTCACGATGAGGTTGTTTATGGCAAGGGTTCTCTCATCAATAAAATGCCCGGTGACTACGATATGAAGTTCAGCGGCGTGAGAGGTTTCGTAACATATATGATGGCTCACCCCGGTAAGAAACTTATGTTTATGGGCAGTGAAATCGGTCAGTTTGACGAGTGGAATGCAAACGAAGAGCTTGAGTGGAATCTTCTTTCATTTGAAAAGCATCGTCAGCTTAACTACTTCTTTGCAGAAGTCAATAAGTTCTATCGTGACGTTCCCGCTATGCACGAAAACGATTACGACTGGAACGGTTTCCAATGGATTGCACTTGATGACTACAAGAACAGCATTATTTCATTCCGCAGAATTGCTTATGACGGAAGTGAAATCATCTGCGTATGTAACTTCCAGCCTGTTCAGCACGATAACTATGTTGTCGGTGTGCCTGAATACGGTATTTATGAAGAGGTGTTCAACTCCGAGGCTGAAGAGTTCGGTGGTTGCGGAATCAGAAACGAGGGCGAAATCAGAGCTCACAAGAAGAAAGATCACGACCTTGATTATTCAATGGAAATTACCGTTCCTCCGCTTGCTGTTATGTACTTTAAGCTTAAGAAGAAGCTTGCACTTCCTGTAAAGAAAAAGACAACGGCAAAAAAAGATGCCGCTCTTGCAAAGCTCAAGGCTGAAAAGGCAAAGAAGTCAAAGGCTGCTTCCAAAAAGGAAGAAAAAGCAGAAGTTGCAAAGACGGAGCCAAAGGCAGAAACAACGGTAAAGAGTGCAGAAAAGGCTGAGCCTGTCGCTAAAAAGACAACCAAAAAAGCGGTAAAGGCTGAAACATCTGCTACTGCGAAGGCTGAAAAAGCAGAGAAAACCGAGAAAGTTGCAAAAACCGAGCCCGCTGTAAAGGCAGAAAGCAAAACTGCTGAAAAGAAAACAACAACAAAAAAATAATTTAAATGCATTATAGTGCCGACAGAGAAATCTGTCGGCATTTTTAATGTGAAAAAAGGTCGGTACATACAAAATTTTTGTAAAGTCTATTGTTATTGTGACCGTATTTGTGGTATAATCATTTAAATGCGGAGTGCCGAATTTTGCCATTAAATTGATACAAAATTGTCGGCTGATTTTAATTTTGATTATTACGGAGAATTGAATATGAAAATCGACAACAAAAAGGCAAGAATAATTCTTGCGATTATTATTGCGGTGAGCCTTGTCATAAGCACGGTTTATATGTTTACGAAACAGGGTTTTCACGAGGACGAACTTCTGACCTATAACCTTGCAAATTCGTCAAAACAGCTCAATGTTGACGGCGGTTGGAACAGTCCCGAAGATTTCAACGAGTATCTTGCCGTGTCGCCCGATGACAGGTTCGACTATGCACAGGTGTATCAAAATCAGATTATAGATGCGTCACATCCGCCTCTCTATTATGCACTTGTTCACACGGTTTGCTCGTTCTTTCCGGGTGTGTTCTCAAAATGGCTTGCCTATTCAATAAATGTGCTTGCTATGGCGGGCATTTTGATTTTGCTTTATAAGATAGGCAAGAAAATCACGGGCAACAATCTTTACGCTCTGATTGGCGTGGGTGCGTATGCCTTGAGTATTGCGTGTATCACCACAACAATTTACCTGAGAATGTATGCAACGCTTACTTTCTGGGTGCTTGCGTTTGTCTATATGAGCATAAAGCTCTATGAAAAGAAGAACACCGTCAACATAAAAGACTGCATTTTGCTTGCGTTTATCGTGCTTTGCGGTGTGCTTACTCAGTATTATTTTATCCTCTTTGCAGGACTAACGGGACTTGTTTTCCTTGTGTTCAAAATCAAGGAAAAGTGCGGCAAAGACCTTATCAAGTACATCATTGCGGCTGTTGTGGGTGCAGGACTTGCACTTTGCATCTATCCGTACATAATCTCGAATGTACTCGGCGGTAACCGAGGAATGAGTTCGCTTGATATGTCCGCCCTTGATATGATTACCATTGTAACCTATGTTTTCTACAAACTTTGTACATATGTTCAGATTCTTGCAAAGGATATGTTCATCAATCAGGTTTGGCTGCTCGGACTTTGCACAGCCACCGTTATCGGATTCGGAATTTACTTCCGCTTTGTAAAGAAGGTAAAAATCCCGAAAAAGGCGATGTTTGCCGTAGTTCCTGCAGTGTGCTATTTCATCGGTATTTCGCTTGTTTCACCGTTTAACAGCGACCGCTATGTTATGGCGTCACTCCCGTTGATTGCAATGCTTTTTGCATTCTCATTCATCAGAATTTTCACACTTTTCAAAAATCAGAAGATAAGACTTGCCGTGCCTGTATGCATTTTGCTTGCGTCAATTACAGCGTTTATTACGGTTAAGCCTTATTACACCTACGGCAAAACAAATCTTTATGAGCCAAAGACGGATGATTGTGTGTTTGTCGGAACTGCAATGCTTGAATGGAACAAGTGCATTGACAAGTTTATGAACTATGACAGCACAATGATTGTTCAGACTACAAAGATGTCACCCTCTCTCGGTGATGAGCTTGAAGAGTTTGCCGAAAAACGCGGTGTTATCACCAACGGAAAGGTTTCTTCGCTTGCCGAGGCGTTTATGTTCAACGGCGATACAAACAAGCAGGAAACCGACAGTATGGAAAAACTTAAAACCGACAAAAAGCTTGCGTCCCTTGATGAGGTAACGGTTTATGTTTCTCGCCTTGCCGACAAGGATGCTGTGCTTAAATACATTACAGAAAATACAAAATTCAAGAATTATGAGCTTATTCAGGCTGATTACAGCTTTGAAGACTTCTACAACTGGTACGACTATTTTGTTGAAACCGAGTCGTATTGCAGCGTTTATCGTTTCTATTAATCAGAGGTGTTTAAAATGAATACGGATAAAAATGATCGCAAAAATTCTATCGGTGTAGCATTTTCGGGCGGCGGACTTCAGGGCATTGCTCATATAGGTGCTGTTCAGGCTCTTTATGAACTCGGAATACATCCGCAGTATGTTTCGGGCACAAGCTCAGGTGCGGCAATGGCTGCAATCGTTGCAATGGGTTGTGACGCCGATGAAATGAAAAGAGTTGCCAAAAAGCATTGGAAAACTCTTGCCGAAATCGACAACGGACTTATTTTCAAATCTCTTGCACAGTTCATTCTCAATAAAAAGATTCAGAAAGACGGCATTAAGTCGGGCGAATTGATTGAAGATGTTATCCGTGATATTATGAATGAAAAGGGCATTACAGGCTTTGAAAATCTTCCGATTAACCTTTCAATCTGTACGGTTGACACTCTCACAACCGATGAGTGTATTTTTACAACCAAGGAAGAAAACCTTGAAAACGAGCATATTCACTACATAACAGGTGCCCCGCTTGAAACGGCTGTCCGTGCAAGTATGTCGTTCCCTGCAATCTACACAACCTGTCCGTATGACAAGTACAACTTCATTGACGGCGGTTCAAAGGACAATTTGCCTGTAAAGATTTTGCGTGATATGGGTGTAGGCAAGGTTCTTGCAATCGGCTTTGATATTATGACCTACAACCCCGACGCAGGTCTTGGCGGTCTTATCAAGGTTATTTGGCGTGCTCTTGATGTTTACTCAATTGACGGCACAAGAAAGTCAAAGAAAATGGCCGACCTTGCAATTGACATTAAAAACGAGAACACACAGCTTTTCTCAATGGACAGCGTTGACGAAACCATTCAGGAGGGCTACGATGCGATTATGGCTCACAAGGATGAAATTTTAAAGGTTTTCGGTGAGCAAAATAGTGCAGAATAATTAAGATTAAGAAGGACTTCTTTTTTGAGAAGTCCTTTTGATGTAGATGAAATGAGGATTTTATGTTAAAAATTTTGAATAAAACCCGAAAGGTATCGGGCAAAATGTCCGTGCCAAAACAAATTATGACAACATTTTTTGCTCTGCTTTTTGGCGGAGCAATGGGAATTGTTGCAAAGCTTCTTGAAGTGAATAAGTTGCCGAGCTTTTTGAATTTTTTAAACTGGCTTGATTGGTCAAACTTTTTAGGCAGAATGGCACTGTGGATTTTCATTGCGGTGTGCCTTGCCGTATTCAGCAAATCACCGCTGAAAGCAGGAATCAATGTTTTTGCGTTTTTTGTGGGTATGTTAATAGGGTACTATGTGTGGACAAGTGTTTTTACAGGTCACTCTCCCGCAATGCCAAACCTTATGCGTTGGCTGATTCTTGCGGTTGTATCGCCCTTCTTGGCATTTCTCGTTTGGTATGCAAGGGGAAGAGGCGCGCTTGCAATCGGAATTTCTTCCGTACTCATAGCAATATTCTGTTGCCTTGCATTTAATCTTAATTTTGCAGATTTCAGAATAGTTTATATTCCTGAATTTATCCTCTGGCTTGCAAGCATCGGCATTTTGTTTAAAGATGTAAAACAGAGCGCATTTTCTCTGCTGATTTCAATTCCCGTTGCCCTTTCGCTTGAATACACAGGGCTTCTCGGAATTATCGGCATTGGTTGATATTTTTAAATCTCTGTTGTATAATCTAAGTGCGGATTATTTACATCTCTAAAGTGATGCAGACTATCGTATAATAAAAAATGCATTATAAGACAAATTTGCAGGAGGGTGATTTTTTGTGGATATCAGCGTTGGCGACAGAGTTGAAATGAAAAAACAGCACCCGTGCGGTTGTAAAACCTTTGAAATTCTGCGTGTGGGAATGGATTTTAAGATAAAATGCGAAAAATGCGGCAGAGAGGTTATGGCGCCCCGTGCAAAGATTGAAAAAAATATTAAGAAAATTTTGACGGAGTAAGGTATATATGTTTGAAAAAATCGAAATATTTGACAAAAGGTACTCCGAGCTTTCCGAAAGGCTCTACCAGCCGTCAGTAGCGGGCAATCCCGAGGAATATCAGAAGATTATGAAGGAAATCAAGTCGATTGAAAATATCGTTTTGACCTACCGTAAATATAAAGAGGCTGTTCAAACCGAAAAAGACAGCCTTGAAATTCTTGAGGAAACAAGCGACAAAGAGCTTAAAGAGCTTGCTCAGGCTGAACTTGACGAGGCTAAGGATAATATCGAAAAACTTTCCGAAGAGTTGAAAATTCTGCTTTTGCCGAAAGACCCGAACGATGAACGAAGTGTTATTGTGGAAATCCGTGGCGGTGCAGGCGGAGATGAATCAGCTCTGTTCAGTGCGGTTCTGTTTAGAATGTACTCGATGTATGCCGAAAAGAAGGGCTACAAAATCGAAGTTATCAATGCCAACGAAACCGAAATCGGCGGTTACAAGGAAATCTCCTTTATGATTGAGGGCGAGGGAGCATACTCACGATTTAAGTATGAAAGCGGTGTTCACCGTGTTCAGCGAGTACCCGAAACCGAAAGTCAGGGCAGAGTTCACACATCAACAACGACTGTTGCGGTTTTGCCGGAGGCAGAAGATGTTGAGCTTGAAATTGACCCGAATGACCTCAAAATTGACACCTTCCGTTCAAGCGGTGCAGGCGGTCAGCATATCAACAAAACAAGTTCCGCAATTCGAATTACTCACTTGCCCACAGGTATGGTAGTTGAGTGTCAGGATGAGAGAAGTCAGTACAAGAACAAGGACAAGGCTCTTAAAGTTCTCAAAAGCCGACTTCTTAAAGAAAAGCAGGACAAACAGGC
>CACXEX010000037.1 GCA_902766775.1 uncultured Ruminococcus sp.
GAAGTGAGCAGGTACCCAGTCAAGGATAACGCCGATTCCCTCTTCGTGACACTTGTCAATAAAATACATAAGGTCCTTAGGCTCGCCGTAACGAGAGGTTGCGGCAAAATATCCTGTAACCTGATAGCCCCAGCTGCCGTCAAACGGATACTCTGTAAGCGGCATAAATTCAATATGAGTATAACCCATATTCTTCACATAAGGAATAAGCTCATCGGCAAGTTTGCGATAGCTGAAAACATTGCCGTCTTCATACTTACGCCAAGAGCCTGCGTTTACTTCATAAACATTGACCGGCATATCTTTGTGCGGATGCTCTTTTTTATATGCATACCAATCTTCATCGTGCCACTCATAGCCGTTAATCTCGTAAACGCGTGATGCGTTATCCGGACGAGTCTGACAATGAAAAGCATAAGGATCGGTTTTGAGTCTTCTTTCATGCCACGGAGTTTCAACACAATATTTATAGCATTCAAACTCGGGAATTCCCTCAATAAACAGTTCCCAGACACCGCCGTCCGAGATCTTGTACATATAGTTAGCGTCATTGTTCCAGTCGTTAAAATCTCCGACTACCGAAACCGACAATGCATTAGGAGCCCATACTCTGAACACTACGCCGTCACGGCCGTCCCAGTTTACAAAGTGTGAGCCTAAAAATTCGTAAGCACGAACAGATTCGCCCTGCAAAAACTGATCGAGCGGCGCTCTTTCGTCATTAATTTTAAAAGCCATAGTAACCCTCTTTTCTGCAATTGTAGGCAGTCCTTCAATATTATAAGAATAGTATAATATATTTTTACCAAATATACAAGTGGTAAAAACGATTTTTATGTAAATAATTTTGTCGTTTTGACCAAAATGTTGTCAGAAAATATGAAAATCGTTCAAAATCACGCCACAGTATTCGTGATTTTAAGCTCTGAACGCAATTTTGACACACTTCGCCCATACTGTTATAATATACAATAATGAGGTTATACACAAGCAACAATTACGCTACTTTCGTTGGAAAACCAACTAATTTTAAAATCAGGTGATTATCTTTGGACATAAGAGTCATAAAAAGCAAGAAAAGTATTTTTGATGCATTTGTAAATTTGCGTTCAAAAAAGGAACTCCGCAAGATTACCGTTAAGGAGCTCTGCGAAAAAGCACTAATTAACAAATCAACTTTTTACACATACTATGAGGATATATTTGACCTTTCCGACAAAATCGAAAGTGAGATTGTTGACGGCATTGTCAGCACCATTCCCTACCCACAGATGATGATTGACGAACCCGTAAAATTTTATCGCAGTCTGCTCGGTGCAATGACTGAAAATAAAAAACTTATTGACACGGTGTTTTCGGGTTCACAACACCCCAATCTTATTGTTAAAATTTCAAAGGCACTTAAGAATATAATTTTTGAGGGCCACCCAGAATACATAAACGATAAGAAATTCTGCACAATTCTTGATTATGCAATCTACGGCGGATATTATGCCTTTGTTGAAAATCAGGAGAACACAAACGACTATTCCAATGAACTTATCGAATCTGTTTCCGTAATTTCCGAACACATGACAAAACTGATAAAAGAAAACATTCCTATTCTTGAAAAAGGCAACACGTAAAAATGTATAATAGGAATTTTTTGTACATTTTTTGTTGTAAAAATTTTACTTGATTTGTGCAAAATGCGATTTTTGTCGAAATTCAAGATAATTATTTAAAAACGCCGTCGATTGTGATAGAATATAATCGGTTTTATAAGAGAGAAAGGAGAGTCGGTCAGACTGCCGTGACAGCGGTGTTTGAAGTCTGTCCGAAAAAGAAGTTATGGAAATTAACACACTTGACATTCTTAAGAATCTTGCCATAATCCTTGTTGCCGCAAAGCTTCTCGGTATTGTTGCCAGAAAGCTCGGCGCACCTCAGGTTGTCGGTGAGATTGTTGCAGGTCTTATCGTTGGACCGTGCCTGTTTAATTTTGTTTCGTATGACGGGTTCATCTCAGGTATGGCTGAAATCGGTGTTATTTTGCTGATGTTCTCAGCGGGTCTTGGTACTGATCTTAAGGAACTCATCAAAACGGGTCCTGTTGCCTTGCTTGTCGCTTTTGCCGGCGTAATCGTTTCGGTAGCAGGCGGTGCGGCGGTTTATCTCGCATTCGGCTTTGGTGACGGAGATATGGCGATGCTCGAGGCTATATTTATGGGTACAGTCCTTGCAGCAACATCAGTCAGCATCACCGTTCAGGCCCTTAAAGAAATGGGACACCTTAAAGGAAGGGTTGCAACAACAATTCTTTCTGCCGCAATCATCGACGACGTTATCGGTATCGTTCTTCTTACAGTTGTAATCGGATTCAAGAGCCCTGACGTTCAGCCAGGTACAGTTTGCCTTAACATTGTACTTTTCTTTGTACTTGCATTTGTACTCGGTTTTGCACTTTATTTTCTCTTCAAATGGCTCGATAAACTCTGGCCCCATTCAAGAAGAATTCCGATTTTCGGTCTTGTTCTTTGCTTTGCGTGTGCATACTGTGCAGAAGAATTCTTCGGAATTGCAGATATCACAGGCGCATATGTTGCGGGTATTATCCTCTGTAACATCAAGGATTCACAGTACATCGAGAGAAAAATGGATGTCAGCTCATATATGATTTTCGGTCCTGTATTCTTTGCAAGTATCGGACTTCAGACAAGTTTTGACGATTTCAACCTTTCAATGCTCTGGTTCTCAATTGCACTAGTTGCAGTTGCACTCATCACCAAGGTTATCGGCTGCGGCGGTACAGCAAAGCTGTGCAGATTCAATATGCCGGATTCACTTAAAATCGGTGTAGGTATGATGAACCGTGGTGAAGTTGGTCTTATCGTTGCCAAAAAAGGACTTGATACAGGTCTTATGGCACCGCAGTTCTTTGCCCCGATTATTATTCTTATCATTGTTTCATCGCTCGCAACACCTATCCTGCTCAAACTTGTTTATAAGAAATGGCCCGGAAACGCAGCAGATGATTCAGACAAACGTTCCGAAAAACTTGCCGAGGGTGAAAAGATTCTCACTCAAGAGGTTGTTGGTGCAACCTATAACATTACTGAAGATAATTTCAGCAATAACGACAAGAAAGACGAATAATTTTATTCGGTAAACATTTAGTAAAACAAAAGGACAAATGGCTATATTAAGTCATTTGTCCTTATTTTTATTTATTCGATTTTATTAATTTTTCTCAAACAAAGTTCCTTTGGGATAAATTTTGCCTGTGTTCTGATACATATAATCAAAGAGAATATCAAACACTTCCTTGTTTTCATCGTCAATAAAAGCGTAATCGGTGATTGAATTATCTTTGATAAAAGCAACGACAAGTGTATCGTCGTAACCCGTAACCGACACCTTGTCAGCATTGTCGATTTTAAGATTTTCAACAGCTGTTTTTACATCGTATGATGAATCAATCAGCACATTATCCCAACTGTTTGAATATGAATCAAGGTTAATACCATTTTCGGTATCCTGAATTTTGCCTATTTCCATTGCAATACTGTAACTCGGCTTCAACTCGCTCTGTGAACAACCTACTGCAAACAAACACACAATAACTAACGAAAGTATCAGAGCTAAACTTTTTCTGATTGTACTCATAAAACATCTCCTATAAACTATTCTCAATAAATATCACAAACAATAATATATAGTATTTGTTTTAATAAGTCAATATAAAATATAGATTTAATCGTTATCGCAAAAATCCCCTGCACAGGGCAAAAATGCTTTGTTGATTTCGTCCTTCGGCAAAAGCCACAGTTTCATATACATTGCAATCGGGGATGCAGAGGGCAGAACTTTTATGTTAAGCTCGTCAAATTTCAGCTTGCTTTCGTAGTAAAAACCTTTGCACGCACCTGTTACAAATACGGGAACATTCAGCTTTTCGGCTTTTTTACAAAAATCATTCAATGCATTTCCGTCAGTATTCAGCGTACCCGAATGGAATCCCTCAAGCAAAATGGCTTTGACATTTTCCGTAATTTTAGGGTACTGCATACCGACGGTTGCAGAAATTTTCAGCACATTGCTTTTCTCTGAAAGTCGGGTATTTTTATCAAAAGCAAACTCGCTTTTCAGAGCCTTATAATGGGTGTTCTTCACAAAAATTCCGTTCTGAATCTTGCCATAGCTTTCATCAAAAATGCTGTGCAGTTCATCGCTGTACGCCGAATGTGCAAGCAGTCTTGACGCTCTGTGAATTGTCACAGGCAAGCCAGCGTTTTTGTACGAAACAAAGACACCGTTTCCGCTGCCCGACTTTATAAAATCAATCGCACCGATAAAATTTTTAAAGCCGTTTGAACGGCTGTCATCAAGCGGATAATTTGCCGAAACGAGCACAATCGGCACATTCAAGCCGTCAAAAAGATAGGCAAGAAATGCAGATGTGTATTGCAGAGTGTCCGTTCCGTGAGTTACAACAATGCCGTCATAGCTGTTCAAATCGTAGCTTTGCAGACAGTCGGCAAGCAGGTTCATGTGACAGCCCTCAAGATTTTCGCTGAGGACGGTATAAGGCTCTGCCGTGTCAAAATCAACATTGCCGTACTTGTCAAGATACATCTGAATGAGCATATATTTCTGCTCATTGTCGGGCGAAAGCACCTCGCCTTTACGCACACAGCCGATTGTACCGCCCGTAAAAACAACAAGAATTTTCATATGCTCACCTCTTTCATATTCTGCCCTTGAACAGTTGTGAATAAACTATTTGTTTTCTTTGCCCGTGATTTTGTCGATTGTGATTTCATAAACGCCTGTCATACTGCCCGATTTTTCAATGCACTTTCTTCCGCTTTCGATAAATTCGGGAGCATATTTTTCAACAATCAGTTCAAGACCTCTGTTCTTGTTCTCAGCCGATTTTGCAATCGTGCCGAACACAATCGCACTTTCGTACTTTGAAGTCAGCTTTGCACCGTCAATTCTGTTGTTACGAACCGTACAGAATGAAACCTTGTTGCTGTACTCAATATTTTTCAGTTTCAATCCCGAATTTGGAGCGCAATGGAAGTAAATTTTGTTACCCTCAACGGCAAAATTCACAGGCACACCATAGGGATAGCCGTCCTCACCGATTGTTGACAAGATGCCGTATTCACCGTTTTTGAGGATTTCATAGGCTCTTTCTTCGGTAGTTTCTCTGTCTTTTCTACGCATTTTCTCGTTCATTATTCAACTCCCAAATCGTTCATTACTATACCTGTAATCATCTTCGGATAGAAATATGTTGACTTCTGCGGCATCTTTTCGCCTGCGGCGGCAACATCACGGATTTCGGTAACTCTTGTGGGATTAAGC
>CACXEX010000038.1 GCA_902766775.1 uncultured Ruminococcus sp.
ATGATGGGACAGGCAAGCTGTTGCCTTCTTGCAGACAAGGTTAAGAACTGCACACCTTACTTTACAAAGATGAACAACGTTAAGTTCAGAAATCCCGTAAAACCCGGAGACACTCTTGAGAGTGTCTGCACACTCACAAAGAGCAGAGGTGCATTCTACTTTATTGATGCAAAGGGTTATGTTGACGGCAAGCTCTGTGTAAGTGCCGAGCTTTCGTTTGCACTTGTTGAAAATAAGTGATTTTAAAGGCTGTCTGTGCCGTTTTGGGTGCAGACAGCCGTAATGCGATAAATAACTGGAAGTGAAAAAATGTTCTCAAAAATTCTGATTGCCAACCGTGGCGAAATTGCAGTAAGAATCATTCGTGCATGCCGTGAGATGGGTATCAGCACAGTTGCGATTTACTCTGAGGCAGATAAGGACTCGTTGCATGTTCAGCTTGCCGATGAAAGCTACTGCGTCGGCGGCAACCGTGTTGCCGACAGCTACCTCAATATGCCTGCAATTCTCACCGTTGCCATTGAAAGCGGTGCTCAGGCTATTCACCCCGGCTACGGACTTTTGTCCGAAAATGCCAAGTTCGTTTCGCTATGTGAGCAGTGCAATATCAACTTTATCGGCCCTACATCCGAGATGATAAAGCTGTTGGGTGACAAGGATAACGCAAGAAAGACTATGCGTGCCGCAGGTGTTCCCGTAACTCCGGGTTGTGACATCGTTGAAAGCGTTGAACAGGCAAAGGAAGAGGCTGAAAAAATCGGTTTTCCGCTTCTTATCAAGGCTCGTTCAGGTGGCGGCGGAAAGGGTATTCGCCGTGTTGATTCAATGGAGCAGTTTGAAGAGGCATTTTTGTCAGCTTCAAGCGAGGCGCAGTCAGCATTCGGTGACGGTGCCTGCTACATAGAAAAGTTCATTCACCCTGTAAAGCACATTGAAATGCAGCTTTTGTGCGATAAATACGGCAACATCATTTGCCTCGGTGAGCGTGAATGTTCGATTCAGAGAAAGAACCAGAAGATGATTGAAGAAAGTCCGAGCCCTGCCCTTGACGAGAAGACCCGTAAAGAGATGATGATTGCGGCTGTTAAAGCGGCAAAGGCTGTTAATTATGTTAATGCAGGCACAGTTGAGTTTCTGCTTGATATGGACAATAACTTCTACTTTATGGAAATGAACACCCGTCTTCAGGTTGAACACGGTGTTACCGAAATGGTAACAGGCCTTGACATTGTTCAATGGCAGATTAGAATTGCCGCAGGTGCAAAGCTTTCCCGCACACAGGACAGTATCTTTACACACGGCAATGTAATTGAATGCCGTATCAATGCCGAAAATCCCGAAAAAGGATTCAGACCGAGCTGCGGAAGAATTACAAGACTTCACACCCCCGGCGGCGCATTTGTAAGATTTGATACTGCAATTTATCAGGACTATTTTGTTCCGCCTTATTATGATTCAATGATCGGCAAGCTGATTGTTCAGGCAAGAAGCCGTGCCGAGGCAATCAGAAAAATGAAAATGGCTCTCTCCGAGCTTACCATTGACGGAATTGACATTAACCGTGACCTTCTTGCCGAGATTCTTTCGGATGAGCAGTTTGTCAGCGGTGAATATACAACAGATTTTATGGCAGAGTTTGAAAAGAAACACGCCGACAGGAAGAAGTAAAAGATATGGATTTGTTTGCTTTCAGAAAACCGAAGAATGAGCTTGAGTCCGATGAGGGCGAGAGCAAAAATGTACCCTTCGTTCCCGAAGAAATGTGGATAAAATGCCCCAAATGCAACACTATGCTCCTTACGACGGATATGGAGGAAAATCTTCATGTCTGCACAAAGTGTAACCATCATTTCAGAATGAACGGAAGAGACAGAGTTGAAATGCTTGCCGATAAGGATACTTTCATTGAATTTGACGCAGACCTTGTAAGTCATAATATTCTTGATTTTCCGGGATATGACCAAAAGCTTGAAAAGGCGAGAAAAACAGGCGCAAAAGAGTCCGTAATCTGCGGCGAATGTAAAATGAACGGCATAGATACCGTACTCTGCGTTATGGATCCAACCTTTATGATGGGAAGTATGGGCGTAGTTACGGGTGAAAAAATTACCCGTGCGTTTGAATATGCAACCGAAAACTCAATGCCGATTGTTGTTTGTACTGCCGCAGGCGGTGCAAGAATGCAGGAGGGCATCCTCTCGCTTATGCAAATGGCAAAAACTTCAGGTGCGGTAAAGAGACACAGCGATGCAGGCAACCTATACATTACCGTGCTTACAGACCCGACAACGGGCGGTGTTACGGCATCGTTTGCAATGGACGGCGACATTATTCTTGCAGAACCCGATTGCCTTGTTGCCTTTGCAGGCCCGAGAGTAATCGAGCAGACAATTCGTCAAAAACTCCCCAAGGACTTCCAGACTGCGGAATTTGTTCTTCAAAAGGGCTTTATTGACTCTGTTGTCAGCAGAAATAATTTGAAATCTACACTTGTAAAGTTGCTTAAATTGCACGGTTACAGCGGTGAGGAGGCTTAAAAATGACAGCTTACGAAAAGGTTATGGCGGCGAGAGATGCTAATAAGCTGACCTCGGTTGACTATATTTCCCATATGTTCGGCGACAGCTTCATTGAGCTTCACGGTGACCGCAGATATGCCGACGATAAGGCAGTTGTTGCAGGACTTGCAATGCTCTTTGACACTCCCGTTACTGTTATCGGTATTGAAAAGGGCAGAAATACAAAAGAGCGTGTTGAACGCAACTTCGGTCAGGCTCATCCCGAGGGCTACCGCAAGGCTTTAAGACTTATGAAACAGGCTGAAAAGTTCAGACGACCTGTTCTTTGCCTTGTTGACACAAGCGGCGCATACCCGGGAATCGGCGCAGAGGAGAGAGGTCAGGGTCAGGCTATTGCAGAAAACCTTATGGAAATGATGACTCTCAAAACTCCCGTACTTACCGTTCTTATCGGTGAAGGCGGAAGCGGAGGTGCGCTTGCACTTGCGGTTTCTGACGAAGTATGGATGCTCGAAAATTCCGTATATTCGGTAATTTCTCCCGAGGGTTGTGCATCAATTCTTTGGAAAGACAGCTCAAAAGCGGCAGAGGCAGCAGAGGCTCTCAAGCTTACCGCACAGGATTTGTTCGACCTCGGTGTAATCGAGAGAATTATCCGTCAGCCAAAGGCAGGAGATCAGGCAATGTTTGAAAGCCTTAAAATGCTCATTAAGAGAACATTTGAAAAGAACCTTGCCCTTGATGATGAAGAACTTCTGAATGCACGCTACGAGCGTTTCCGTAAAATCGGCATACCTGATTAATTTATTTTAAATTTAAACATAAAAACGGTAGGAAAGACAATTTGCAAAATTGCAATGCCTTTCCTACCGCTTTATTTTTTTGTGGGACATAAATTCTGTTGTTAATTATATGTACTGTAATCTCCGCCGTACAGTTCGGGGCGATTCACCCAATCGCTTATCGAATTATCGCCAAAAATTGATTTGCTGTTGCCTGATACCGCAGCAGTTACATTGATTGCAATGCCTGCAATAATGACTGCACCAATCACACAGGCGGCAACAATCTTCACGATTTTAAAAGCTTTCTTTTTATCAATCGGTTGTTCTTCCTGCGGAATGTAGGAAATGGGTGGCTGATTTATTTCAAGTTCTGATATTTCATTCTGAACCTGTGGTGCAAAGCCTTCCACCTGTTCAAAGCCTGTCTGCGGCAAAGGCGAGGTGTATTCATTTTCAACTGTTTCGTTACTCTGTTTCTGCAAAGTTTCAGAAATTTTCGTTCCGCACATCTGACAAAAAACAGACTCGGTTTCAAAACCGCAATTAGGACATTTCATAGGCTTGTACCTCGCAATTCTTGATATTACAACACCATTCTATAACAATATTTGCC
>CACXEX010000039.1 GCA_902766775.1 uncultured Ruminococcus sp.
CAAAATGAACGATGACAAGCTTGCCGTGTTTCGCCGCAGACAAGTGGGTATTGTTTATCAGTTCTACAATCTTATCCCGATTTTGACTGTTGAAGAAAACATAACTCTTCCCTGCGACCTTGACGGCAGGGGTGTTGACAGAGAAAGACTTGATATGATTCTCGACTCATTCGGACTCCGTGCAAGAAGAAAACACCTTCCAAACCAGCTTTCGGGTGGTCAGCAACAGAGAACATCAATTGCCAGAGCACTCATTAACAATCCTTCTCTTGTACTTGCCGACGAACCGACAGGCAACCTTGATTCAAAATCGAGCGATGAGGTTATGAGTATGCTCAAAATGTGCAATCAGAGTTACGGACAGACTATTATAATGATTACACACAACCTCGACATTGCAAAACAGGCTGACAGAATTATCACAATAAGTGACGGTAAAATTGTTGAGGGGGTTTAATAATATGAAAATCCTCAACAAACTTACATTAAAAAATCTGCGACTTAACAAGGTGCGTACTGCCGTTACAATCGTTGGCATTATGCTTTCAGCGGCACTCATTACGGTTGTTTCGGGAATGGCACTCAGCGGACGACAGACTATGATTGACGCACAGATGACATGGTCGGGTGACTATGATGTTGCACTTGATATTATAGACAATGCAAAGATTGATGAAATTCGCAGTAACCGTGATGTTGAAAATGCTTATTATAAGGAAAGGCTCGGGTTTTCCAAGGCAACAGTTGCTGATAATACCGAATACGGATATGCCGTTACCGCAATTAGCAAAAACGCATTTGACGGTTGCTTTAAGTTAAGACTTGACAAAGGCAGTTTCCCGACAAATTCAAACGAAGCGGTTGTTACAAGTGCATTTAAAACACCTGACGGAAAAAATGTAAAAATCGGTGATAAAATTACGCTTGAATTCGGAGTACTTAAAGGCAAAGATGGAAAGGTTCTTGACGAAAACGAGTTGCTTGACCTGTCGCCAAAGGGATTTAAAGAATCTAAAATAACGGATAAAAATCAAAAGACCTATACAATAACGGGAATTATCGAAAATCCGAATACAGGCGAATTGAACAACCCTTCCTCCTGTTTCGGAATATATACCGTTTCTGATGAAAAATCACCTGTCGAGGCAATCAGAACTAAACACATCAACAAACTGTATATTGCATACACCTCCCAGAGTGAAAGCAATTATTTTCAGAACACAGCGGACATTTTAGGCTTTAATGCTGATGATATGTCTGATTGGAGCGACGATATTTCTGCCGAAGATCAGCAGACTTCGGGAGTAAACGGTTATAACTTTAACACAACCCTTCTCTGTATGAAAGGTTACGGCGGAAGTGACGGCACAAATGTAATGATTTTCAGCCTTGCTGTTGTTATCATTATTATAGTAATGGTTGCAAGTGTATTTGTAATCCGCAACAGCTTTGCTATTTCAATCACAGAGAAAACGAGTATGTACGGTATGCTTGCATCGGTCGGTGCAACCAAAAGGCAAATCCGCAGAAATGTGCTTTTTGAGGGATTCATTCTCGGCTTAATCGGCATTCCTCTCGGAATACTTCTTGGACTTGGTGTAAACGCAATTCTTATTGCAATACTCAACAGCGTTCTCGGCGATATGCTGAGCGGTGCAACATTTGTATTTGTAACTCCGACAATTCCAATTATTTGTGCAATCGTTCTTTCTGCCGTTACAATATTCCTTTCGTCATTCTTTATTGCACTGCGTGCGTCAAGAATTCCGCCGCTTGTTGCAATCAGAGGTAACAAGGATATCAAGATAAAGAATAACAAGCCGTATCGCACATCCAAGCTTACCAAAAAACTCTTTGGTGTCGGCGGTGAAATTGCATCGAAGAGCCTTAAACGCAGTAGGAAAAAATATCGCACAACTGTTATTTCAATTGTAGTCAGCGTTGCAATGTTCATTGCTGTTTCGGCATTTATGGACTACGGAATGGCATTTACAGAGCATTACTACGGCAATACCGATTACAGTTATATGGTTACCGGAATTGATGCAAATCAGGCTGAAACCATCGAAAAAATGCCGGAAATAGAGAATTATCTGACAGTCGGTTTGCAGTACGGTTATGTGTCGGCAGATGTGCCTGTTAATGAATGTGGAGAAAATTTCCTTTATGACGATGCTGACGGTACAAAGTCATTTGGTGCAGAGTTCCTCGAATTTGAACACGATACATTTGTTCAGATTTGCAAGGAATTGGAACTTGATTACAACAAGGTCAAGGGCGGTGTGCTTGTGTATTCTCAGGTAACACCCGATAACAGTGAGAGTGATAACTCTTCCAAGCCAATGAAACTGTTCAGCAAAACCGCTCCGACAAAGCTTACGGTTTACGGAAATGATGATAACGGAAATGAACTGATAACAGGCAAATTAAAGGTTTCATCAGTGTTTGATAAAATTCCGAAATCTATCGAATATGTGGCAGGTGACGGAACAACATTAGGTGAGAGTTTTATAATCGGCGAACAGGGTGTAATCTCCCCTCAGCTGGGTGAACACGGATGCGTTATTACTCTCTATGCCAACACATCAGATCACGAAGTTCTTACAAACCGTATTGAGTCTATGTCGGGTACAGGTGACTCAGGCAACGGTATTTCTGTTATGGACTATGAAGAAACTGTAAGACAGTTCAATGCCGTTATGCTGATTGTAGGAATATTTGTTTACGGCTTTATCGGTGTTATCTCGCTCATCGGACTTACAAACATCTTCAACACAATCTCAACCAATATGCAGTTGAGGAGCAAGGAGTTTGCGGCACTGAAATCTATCGGTATGACAAAGAAAGAATTTAACCGTATGATTCGCCTTGAAAGCCTTATGTATGGCGTAAAATCATTGCTTATTGGCATCCCTCTCGGTTTGCTCGGAGTGCTTGCAATATTTGCCGCATTCTCAAAAGGCAATGTTCCAATGAGCTTTGTATTTCCATGGAAGGCTATATTAATTAGTATTGTGGCTGTGTTTATCATAGTATGGCTGATTATGAAATACTCAATTTCAAAAGTTAATAAGCAAAATATTATTGAAACAATCCGAAACGATAATATCTGAGTGGTAAATTCAGTCAGACGGCTGCATTTTGTTGAAATTTGTTGACAATGACTGTGTGCTCTGGTATAATGTATCTATAAAGTTAGATACCACAATATTTTGTATGTTTTCATTGCTGACGGGCGGATTATTGATTTAATCCGCCCGAATTTCATTTTTGGAGGACTTTTTGTG